>JABDCJ010000019.1:0-21550 GCA_013288145.1 Nitrososphaerota archaeon
CCAGACTCCGGATATGACCCCGAAATTTAACACGCGGGGAAAGGATGAGGTTGAGCTCGACGAAGTTGTACAATCAAAAAAGAATGAATTTCTCGTTCCCGTCCCTGATTCCAGCAGTTTTGAATATTACAGGCAGTACGACGATCTCCTCGGAAACTTTCGCACAGTACTGGCGCTTACCGCTTGGATTACGGAAAACCCGGAACAGACTATCCTAGAAAAATATTCGATAGAACCAGGCGATCTGCATCGAATGGTCGACAATGCGGACTGGCTAATCTACTCTTTCGGAGAACTGGCGAGACTGTTTACCCGAAACGATCTTGCAATTGAAGGTGGCGAACTGAGGGAGAGGATAAAATACGGAATCAGGTCCGAGCTAATCCCGCTTACCAGATTGGAGGGAGTCGGTCGCGTCCGCGCGAGATCGCTCTTCGCGGCGGGTTATTCTTCAATCGATAAACTCTCAGGAACTCCGGTGGAAAAACTGGCATCGGTCCCCAAAATTGGTCCTTCGGTCGCAGCCCAGATCAAAAAGCAGTTGCCATAAAAAAAGAGCCATTCTTTAAGAAAGACTTTTTGGGCTAGCGCGAACCGATGTTCACTCTTAACTCATAGGACTCCAGCGTGGCAATATCCGAATGAAATTTGGAATGCAGAAGATCAGTGACGTCGAGTACAGGATAGAAAAAACTGCCCGACAGGGAATGCGAGTTCCCGTTACAATTTACGCGAACGAGACATTAATTGCCAAGATGGAAACTGACCGAACGATCGATCAGGCGGTCAATGTTGCTCACCTTCCAGGAATTGAAAAGCACGCAATAGTCCTGCCCGACGGGCACGAAGGGTACGGATTTCCGATTGGCGGAGTTGCAGCAACCAACTTCGACAACGGTGTGATATCGCCAGGTGGCGTTGGCTACGATATAAATTGTGGCGTCAGGCTAATCCGAACTAACATGACTGAAGCAGAAGTCAGACCCAAGCTCTCTGCGCTTGTCAAGGAAATGTTTCGCTCTGTGCCATCAGGACTGGGAAATGTGGGCGCGCTGAATCTTTCAACGCAGCAACTTGACGGCGTATTATCCGAGGGAGTAAGGTGGGCGATAAATAACGGGTACGGAAATTCTGCAGATCTGGAATTCTGTGAAGAAAACGGCACGATGAAGCACTCCGATCCCTCGAAGGTTTCCGGGGAAGCCAAGAAGAGAGGATCAAAATCGCTGGGCACCCTCGGATCAGGAAATCACTTTCTGGAAGTTGAGCTTGTCAACAAAGTACTCGATCGAGACGCCGCCAAAAAATTTGGAATAGCTGAAGAAAACAAAGTGTGCGTCTTGATGCACACTGGGAGCAGAGGCTTAGGCCATCAGGTATGCAGTGACTATCTAAAGATAATCGACGCCGGAGCTTCGAACTTCAAGATCGATCTTCCGGACAGGGAACTTGCCTGCGCGCCGGCTGGATCGAGAGAAGCGGAGAATTACAGGCTTGCGATGGGCTCAGCCCTAAATTACGCTTGGACAAACAGACAAATCATCACTCATAGAGTTCGCAAGGCGTTCGAAAGGGTGTTTCAGCAAAGCGAGTCCGATCTCGGAATGAACCTCATCTACGACGTGGCCCACAACATCTGCAAGGTTGAGGAACACGAAATCGATCCGGACAATCCATCCAAAAAATCAAAAGTTTTCGTTCACCGGAAAGGCGCCACGAGGGCTTTTCCAAAAGGAAGCGACGCTATCCCGATTGAGTACAGATCAGTGGGTCAGCCTGTCTTGATTCCGGGTTCGATGGGAACAGCTTCTTGGGTTCTACTAGGTCAGGAAAAGTCGCTAAAAGTTAGTTTCGGCTCAACCGCCCACGGAGCCGGAAGGATGATGTCCAGAGGACAAGCCACGAGGACGTATCCGTATGATTCCGTTAGGCGAGATCTCGAATCACGGGGAATTCTACTTGAATCAGCGAGCAAGAGGGGAGTCGCGGAAGAAGCTCCCGGTGCATACAAAGACGTTGATATGGTGGCGGACGTTTCTGACAGAGTTGGAATTGGTACGAAAGTAGTCCGGCTGAGTCCAATCGCCGTCGTAAAAGGTTGAGTTTTTACCGAAGATTCTACTGGCTTGGGACGGTTTTCTTTCCCAGCCACTTTACCTTGACGTGGTCTTTGACCGGGGTCAGGCTGTTGAACTCCGTTCCCGTCCCAACATAGAACTTTGAAAAGAATTCGTACAGATGAAGCCTCAAGCTCTGCACGTATACGATCAGTGCCTCGAAAGCGAAGATTAGCAGATTCATCACGACTAGGATTGGGATCACCGCATAGCCGTAGGAATAGAAGAGAAGGTTCGTCGCGGAAAGAAGTGCCGCGTGAACGATCAAAAGAATGGAAAGCCTAACGTAACTGACGGTGTTTCCCACGAACTTTGACACGACCCATTCCAGGAACTCCATCGTAGCTATGCCGACCTCCGACAACACAGAACCATGAATTTTTCCTGACCGCGCGAGCAAAGGACCCGCGAGGAACAGCCAGAATATCGAAACTATGAGTCCGGCAAGTCCAATGTTAGCCTGTAGGTTCGTCCCGTTTGTTACCTTTGCGAGATTAAAGCCAGCGCCTTTGAAAGAGAAACCAAAGATAAGGAAGAAAGTATAACCAGAGATTGTAGGTAGTAATCCTGCAAGTAAGTGCCAGTAATCGCCAGCTCTTATCCTGTTGTAGACTCCCGCTCCCATTCCAATGAAAAGATGGATAATACCAACGTAGATCGTGAACTTTATGTAAAACAAAACCGTCGCAGTGTTGAAAGCGAGTCCGTTCGGGTTAGCCGGACCAATTGCCTGCTTTAACGGTTCCAGAAATGTTAACCCGAGAATCTTAGGCAGCTCGAAAGGAAGCTCAAAGCCGAAAATTTCTCCTACAATAAACCCAACTACCGTGGCTGAAATGCCCGCGAGCAAAATCAAGAGTCCCCAGTTCTTCATAGAAGTGACGCCTCTGGCATAGATCACGCCACCAACTAGCATCAAGAGAATCCCGTGGCCGACGTCACCAAACATCAAGCCGTAGAATATTGGAAACGTAACTGTAAGAACCGGGGTTGGATCAAACTCGCCGTAGACTGGAGGACCACTGGTAAGCGTAATCGGTTCATGTGCAACTATGGGTTTGCTTTTTGAGCTGAATTTTGTCGGAGGCTGATCGATCTCTGCGGCGCCGGTCTCCTGTTCGCGGAGGCCTTCAGCATATGATTGCTGCGGATCGATTTCCTGTGTTATCAGCGGCCATCGTTCAGCAACCCTGTCCTTTAGCTGTGGCAAACGCTCGGAGGGAACATAACCCTGAACCATTGCTAGCCTCTTCAGCTTTCCAGACTTTTTGAGCTCCTCAAGTACCCGGTAAGCAAAATCAGCTGCTTCCTGAAGTCCCAGAATGCTTTCGGTTGAAGATTTTACGGCAGATTGCGTCTTTCCCTCATTTTCCGCAAGATCTTTTGAAAGACCGGCGATCCTCGATTCCAGTTCGCGTGTAGCCGCAGATGGAGTCTGAGGAAGGTCTTTGGGAATTGTAACCGTGCGGGCGTCAAAACTCCTCAAGCTCTTTGATATTCGATCGGCCTGCTCGGGCGTCCCGACCACAAGCACGGCGGACTCTTTTCCAGTTACCGGAGCATCTATTATCGTCGACTCGGGAAAACTCTTCCTGATCTCTGCTAGATCAGCAGTCTCGACAATGACAAACTCCACATGAAACCTGTGCATTGATTCTATCTTGCTAAGGTCGATATTGTAGCTTGAGACAACCTCTATTGATCTCTTCAGAGCAAGAAAATCGTCGCGCTTCTTTTCCATGGCCCGCCTTTCACGAATGAGCTCGCCAATCGAGTTAATTACTGGCGAAGAACGGGTCTCCAGTTTTGAAACGTAATCATCCCAGTTCTGGGCTTCCATCTCGGTCTTGTCGTATTTTATTCCCCCGAACGCCTTTTGAATCGCCGAAGGCTCGACGTTCATCTTCAGATTGTCTATGATGTATGTTAGCTCAGAGGAAATTCTGTAAGCTCCCGATGCAAGAGATGAGAGCCTCTTGTCATAAACGTCGGTCTCTGGAGAAGTCGGATGAAAATCGCCGAGCTCAGCTATGTAGCTGCTAGCTTCGGGAAGCTCGCTACGGGGAACTATTAGGGTAATCTCAGATAAAGTGTAAACTCCCATAGTATGTAAAACGCACTCACAAGAATTATCGAAGAAAAAAAGGCGGCTTGAAAAAAATCTCGGTCTTCTCACGGGTATTAACGATTTCGGTAAATCTTCAGATCCGAAAGAATTTGTTTGGGGAATAGATCGGTAGACCCACTGATTGGCTAGGTACAACTTCAGATCCCATTCGTTCTCTGTTATGGTGGAACAGCTGAGGATAAACGATCAACTTTGAATTACGTTAGCAAAACCCGACAAAGAAAAAAATGACATGCATTGAGATCAGAGAACTTCCGCCAATACTCTTATAATCGATATTGGAGGACGATTTTTTCGATTTATTTTGCGTACGAGTACTTTTGTGATTTCCAGCGTTGCTTTCGGATTCGGTCTCCTTTCTCTGTTGGCTCTTCCTTCGCATGCTTACTCTGTTGCTTCTCTGTTTACTACAACTGCATTGGCTGCTAACCCAACGAGCGTTTTGGGTGCAGGTATCGCCTTCGGTTTAGCTGCTCTTGGTGCTGGTGTAGCAGTAGGCTACGCAGGTTCAGCTGCGATTGCAGCCATTGCGGAGAAACCCAACCTTTTCGGTAGAGCACTCGTCATTGTCGTTCTCGGCGAGGGAATCGCTATCTACGGCTTCGTAATCGTCTTCATCCTTACTTCTCTCTAGGTCAATTCAGGAGAGAAATCTCTCCTTCCTAATTTCCTAGGAAGGAGGACTGGAAGGCGTTTCGCTTTGAACTTTTTCGTACCGCTCGCCCATCCTCAGGGTTATCAAAATAGATGCGATGAATCCAACCGTAGAGAGGACAAGCGCAACCCAGATCGAGTTATTTCCAAAGCCGATCGCTCTGGCGAGTAGAAAGCCGCCGGCTCCCAGTCCGAACATCAGTACGGGGACAATTACGAAAATCAGGACAATAGCTTGATTTCTTGCGGTCCTTTGCCAGGGCAAATTAGATTCAGATCCTTAAACCAAAACCGTGTCGTTGGAAGTTATTAGGCGCTGGCAGAAGCGACACCTTAGCAGCGGTGTATCCTTGTCAATCACATCAATCTCTGAAATGATAGGCTCGTGGGGCATGTTGGAAACGCAGGTTGGATTGGGACATCTGAGCAGCCCGCGGAAAACCAGTGGGAGCTCGACTTTTCTTTTCTCAGAAACCTTGTAGTTCTTGATCAAGTTAACGGTGGCTAGCGGGGCAACCAGCGCGAGCTTGTCAGTCTCCTCGCTGATGAGAAATCTGTTGGCAACCTTTACAACATCCTTCTTTTCGATTTTTGAGCTCGGCACGTTCATCGCGACGCTTACTATTTCTCCTTCTTTTCCGGTGATGCCTAAAATTTGCAATACGCGGAGCGCTTCTCCGGCTCTAATGTGGTCAATTACAGTACCTTCTTTGATTCTTCTTATCAGAAGCTGCGGATCTTCGATCGACATTTGGCTATTGTACCTGAGCGAATACTAGTCTGAATTACTCGATTTCCTCTGCCATCTTAAAAGGCGTTTTTGTAGAGCTCTTGAGACTGGTACGGACTAACTCTCTTTTGTACTTGTGATAAGCAAAGCGACTGAGCCTATCAGCCTCGGAATTTCTTGCTCGTTCAACCCAAAGCAGCCGCATTTTGGTAAAGCTTTCCAGCATTTGGGAGGCTTGTTTGTGCAGCTCGATGATTCTTTTTGCCTTGACCTTGAAAGTTCCCTTCAGCTGATTAATGATCAAACGGGAGTCGCCAACGAGAACTGCCGGCGAGTCTTGCAACCCGTTCTCCTTCAGCCATTCAAGTGCGCGAATTGCTGCGGAGTATTCGGCAACATTGTTAGAAGCTTCCGTCGTCCACGGCTTTGCAAATGCCAGACCAGAATCCTCGAAGACAGTCTTTCCGTCTTTCTTTATCACGATTCCATAGGTTGCGATTCCGCCCGGATTGACCGGTTCGCAGAGCCCATCAAAATATGCAACGTAGGGATCCGTCCAATCGACAGTCCTCTGCTCCTGGTCATCAACATGCTTTGTAATTTTTCGTACGCTCAATGCATTATCCAGTGAATTGTATTGTCCCAAAATAATTCCGTAAAGTGATAATGACTCAATCCAGATGCCGCGACATTCTTTCGATGCCTTCCTCGATCCTCTTTTCATCCTGGAGCAACGTTATTCTGATGTAATCGAGGAACGATTTTCCAAATGAAGTCCCGGGTGCGACTGATACTTTTTCGGTGTCCAGAAGTTCGAGCGCAAATTTCTCGGAGTTGAACCTCGCGCCCTCTTTTCTTGAATGAAGCCGTGGGTACATGTACATTGATCCGTCTGAAAGGTAGAACTCGCCATCGAGATATTTCTTCAAAGCTCTTGCTGCGACATCCCGCCGTTTTCTGATCAGCTCCACTTTTTCCAAAACGTACTTGTCGCAGTCCAAGGCCGCGATCATCGCATATTGAACGAACTCCGGCATGCTCGTCAGAATCATGCTGTTGATCTTGATTAAACGGGAAATTGTTGCCGGGTCCGATACGATGTAGGCTGCCCTAAATCCGGTCATCGCGTAACTCTTCGACATTGAAGTCACAAATACCTTCTTCTGGCCGTCGGTCTGGAGTATGCTCTTGTACTTTTTAGCCGGATCTAGAATATAGTCAGAATACACTTCGTCGCTGATTATGGTCATACCCTTGTCATTTGCAATGCCCACAACCTCGTCGAAGGATTTGCGATCAAGGATCTTGCCGGTTGGATTGTTTGGGTAGTTTAGAACGAGAGCTCCGCAGTCGCTTTTCCTGATTTCGTCAGGATCAATGTTCCAGCCGTCTTCCAGCGAAGTCCTGAAGAATTGGATTGGAAGATCAAGAAAATTTGAGATATCACGGTAAGCTGGCCAATCCGGAGAAAATATTCCCACCTTCGTTTTTTTCGGAAGACTCATGAACGCGTAGTAGAGCGCAAGCCTTCCACCAGCAGTGACAAGGACCTGCTCAGGAGAAATGTTCGCGGGGTATTTTTTGTTTAGACTGTCTGCGACCGCTTTCCTCACTGCGGGAATTCCACCGGATTCGGCGTATCTTGCGTGGCCCTCTTTCAGGGCACGGACAGTTGCTTCTACGACTTGTTCAGGAGGTTCAAAATCTGGCTCTCCCGCATCAAAATGGATGACATCAAATCCTCTTCGCTCCAGATCTTTTGCCTTGAAAAATATTTCAACGAGCGAGACGGTAACTGGTTCGCCCTCCTTTCGAGCCCCTGCGGTTTCTGAGGATTGCAAATTATGCGTAGTTTTCTCTTGGCATGAATTTCAAGCATTCTATCCTAGATCAATATAGACTTCGCCATTCTCGACTTTCACCGGGTAGACTTTTAGACTCGGAATTTCACTTGCTGGACTACCATCAGGTCCCAAGATCACTTTCCCGTCAATAACCTGAAACTTTGCGCCATGCAGCGGGCAGGTTACTACGCCATCGCCGAACATCCCGAGCGAAAGGTCCGCTTCTTCGTGCGTGCAAATCGAATTTGCGACATATATTGAACCGCGAAACCTTAGGACGAGCAGAGGTTTTTCGGCGACATCATATCTGTAGAGTTCGCCTTCTTCTTGCAAGTCAGCGAGCTTGCAGACCGGAGTAAACATTCAACTTGACTAGAACCGGAAACCTAATGTAAGTTTGTGGGCTCTCCGCGCTGAACTCTTTACGGAAATTAACAAATATCCAAGATAGGCGATTGGAATTAGAGAATCCGGGTTTTTTCTTTGGCAGAAAATAGCGATCTTGTTTCCCTTGCGGTAGATTTGGCGAGGCAAGGTGGATGCGAGTATTCTGAAGCGAGGTTCCAGCGTACAACTGACTTGACATGTTTTCTTCGCAACGGTGCACCAGAACCTGCAGCAGTCTCGGATGCGGAGGGAATTGGCGTTCGGGTGATTTTCGAAGGTGCCCTTGCGTTTGGCGCAACCAATCTTGTGTCGAGGGAGACGGTAAAAGACCTGGTCGCTAGAATCGTTAAAAATGCAAGACGCGCGTCCGAAGGATTGAAGGACAAGGTCAAGTTCTCAAGAGAAAAAACTCATACTGCTAATTGGGGCGTCGACGAAAAAAAGAAGCTCGAAGACATCCAAGCGGAGACGCTCATCAGTTTTTTGAAAGAAGTGGACAAGTCCATCCCTCCTTCAGTTTCAGACGTTACCTTCCCCAATAGAAATTTAATTGCATTCACTTCGGTCGATGAAAAACAGTATGAAAATTCTGACGGGTCGAAGATAAGCGGCCGAATTCCGCGAGTCGGCTATCTCGGTATGCTAACCGGATTGTATGAGGGGAAACCTTCTACAGTTACGGTTCCGCCTGGCTATTCGGGATTGGGCGGGACAGGTGGCTGGGAATTAATTGAAGACCTTGAGCTAACTTCTCTTGTTCCATCGCAGCTCAAGGGAATAACCAGAGGAATTAGGGCGACTGCCAGGCCGCCCAACGACGAGGCGCTTTCTGTAATTCTGGGTCCGAATGTCGCGGGTCTTACCAGCCACGAGTCCTGTGGTCATCCAGGCGAAGCGGATAGAATCCTCGGCCGCGAAGGTGCGCAGGCTGGCGAATCCTTCCTAAAAGCAGACAAACTAGGAATGCAAATTGGAAGCGAGGAAGCGTTTGTCTCGGACGATCCGACGATACCGAACTCAATGGGATTCTACCTCTACGATGATGAAGGAGTAAAGGCGAGAAAACGTCGTCTGATTACGGCTGGAAAGTTTACAGAATTTTTGCAAAACCGCGCGACCGCTGAAATTTTCGGGGTTGAAAGCAACGGTTCGTCCAGGGCTGTCCAGTTCGACCGCGAGCCGATAATCCGCATGGGGAACACGTTCATCGAACCGGGCGATTGGAACTTCGAGGAGATGCTGAAAGAAACGAAAAAGGGTGTCTACATCAAGAGCTTCATGGAGTGGAACATTGATGACAAGCGTTTGAATCAGAGATATGTCGGTCTTGAGGCTTACCGTATAGAAAATGGTGAACTTAAGGAGACTGTCAAAGATCCTGTTTTTGAAATTACGACGCCCAAATACTGGAGCAGCATTGACGCAAGAGCATCTGATTTGCAGTTTACTTGCGGGACATGTGGAAAGGGCGATCCGATGCAAGGTGCTCCGGTCTTTATCGGAGCTCCTCACATTAGGCTGAGCGGCGTTAGGGTGGGCGCGAGATGATGGCGGAAGCTAAGAGGCAGGAGCAGATCGCTCAATTCGCACTTGAGCGCGCGAAAAAACTAGGATGCGACGATGTTTCCATAGTGTGCTCTCTATCGAACGAAAACCAAGTCCGTTTTGCAAACAATTCGATAACGCTTGTGAACAGCGTCAGAAATCTTACTCTTGACGTTTATCTTTCAGTCGCTAAGAAAAGAATTCTGGGTTCGACCTACAATCCTACTGAGAGAGGAATCGAGCGCTTTTTGGAAAATCTCGTTCGTTCCTGCAGGGCGCTCCCGGAAAGCGAAGACTATGTTCCTCTACCGAAGGGTCCATTTACGTACAATCCACAACACGCAAACTATGATCCAAATGTTGTAGACGCTCCCTTTGTAGAATATGCAAGAGAGGCAGTGGACACGTCTCTATCGGCCGGCGCGGTCCGCGCGAGTGGATCGCTAAATTCCGATTCGACCGATCTTTACATCGTGACCTCGGCTGGTGCAAGTGGTTCAGACAAAGTCTCTCAGATTCTTCTAAATATTAGGGCGTTTGCAGACGACAATTCTTCCGGGCACGGGCTCTCTTGCAGCTCATACCTTTCGGGATTTCAACCTGCAAAAGCCGGCGAGCGAGCCGGAAATTATGCAAAGCGCTCTCTAAATTCTAAACCAATAATGGAAGGAGAATACAACATCGTTTTCTCGCCGACAGTCGTTGCAAACATCATCCCCGTTGCGAGCTCAGCCTCTGCGTTTGCAATCGAGTCGGGCAACTCTTTTCTTACCGACAAACTCGGCCAAAAAATCGCTGTCGAACCACTGGATGTTCATGATTATGGAGTTTTCGAGCTAGGACTCGGAGGAAGGGTTTTTGACGACGAGGGTGTGCCGACTAGAGTAAACCACATCCTGGAACACGGAATCTTCAAGACTATGCTGCACAATTCTTCTACCGCCAAAAAGTTCGGACAGGAACGTTCGACTGGAAACGCCGGAATATTCGCCCCGCGAGCTGCTACGATTGTGTTCTCCCACGGGGATTCTTCATTAGACGAAATGATTCGTGAGACCAAGGACGGCCTTTTCATTACCAACAATTGGTACACAAGATACCAAAATATCCGGGCAGGATCGTATTCTACGGTTCCCCGCGATGCGGCATTCAGAATAGAGTCCGGAGAAATCAAGGAACCTATAAGCGGTTTCCGAATCAGCGATTCGGTGCCGAGGCAGCTCGAAAACATCAGATTAATCGGAAGAGAAAGAGAGTGGATCAAGTGGTGGGAAGTCAGCACTCCGACCCTAGCTCCGGCGATGATGATCAGCAGCGTGCGTGTCACGCGTGCAGTTGGGAGCTAGTTAGAGCATGCAGAATACTGAACAAAGTGCAGAATCCCAAACTGGGTTGTTTCAAATTCTCCGACCTGACGGCTCTCTTTCAATCTCTTCGTCGCCAATAACAGGTAGCGCCCTTCTAGAGGCTTATGCGAAAATGCTTCTCACCCGAGTCTTGGACGAGAAACTGATCGCGCTCCAGCGTCAGGGGCGAATGGGAACTTATGTCTCCTGCTCGGGTCAGGAAGCAACTCAGGTTGGAAGCATGATTGCCCTAAAAGAAACGGACTGGGTGTTTCCGATGTATCGAGATCTAGGAATCGTGATCCAGCGTGACGTTCCACTCAATCTGGTTTTGAACAAGCTCTTCGGCAATGGGGAAGATGAATCGCTGGGAAGAGACCTCCCCAACTCTTTTGGCTGGCGAAAACAGAGAATATTCAATCTCGCTGCGCCAATAGGCAGTCATTTACAGGTTGCCGTGGGTTTTGCCATGGCTGCAAGTTTCAGGGCCGACGAGGCGGTGACCCTTTCCATTTTTGGAGACGGAGCTACATCTTCTGGAGAGTTTCACGTCAGCATGAACTTTGCAGGCGTCTACAAGGCCCAGACCGTATTTCTTTGCGAAAATAATCAATACGCCATATCCGTCCCCGTGACGAGACAAACAGCTTCCAAAAGTATCGCGATCAAGGCAAGAGCTTACGGGTTCGAGGGGGTCAGGGTTGACGGGAACGATCTGCTGGCGGTCATTTCTGTAACCCGCGATGCAGTAGAAAAAGCAAGGCGTGGCGACGGCCCTACATTGATCGAGTGCGTTACTTACAGGCTCGGTGCACACAGCACATCCGACGACTGGAAAAAATACCGGACTTTAGATGAGGTCGAGGAATGGAAGAGAAAGGATCCTCTGATCCGGTTGCGACTGTATCTCCTAAAACAGGGACAGTTGACTGAATCAGCGGACGAAAAATTGAGGAAAGAACTCGAATCAAAAGTAAACGAAGGAATCTCTATGGCTGAAAAAATTCCTCCGCCTCCAATTGAATCGATGATCACTAATGTATACGCAAAAGTGCCTCAGAGCCTAAATCTTCAGTTGAAAGATGATCTCCGCGCCTAGAGAACTTTGCGTATTCTCTCAAGAGCTGCCTGAATGTTTTCCAGAGAGTTTGCGTAAGCGAGTCTCAGGTACGACTCTCCTTGCGAGCCAAACGAGGATCCTGGCACTACTGCGACATGGCCCTTTTCCACGATTTTCATTGCTAGGGCATGGGAACCCATTCCTGTTCCGCTGATATTCGGAAAGGCATAGAACGCTCCGTTAGGAAGCGCGCATCTGAATCCTGGGAGATCGTTCAGTCCCTTGACCAGCACTTCGCGTCTCTTTGCAAACGCGGATATCATGGTAGCAACCGAATCCTGCGGTCCAGTCAGTGCTTCCAGTGCGGCGTATTGCGCGATAGTCGAAACGCACGAACTTTCTGCGGCGTTTATTTTCGACATTGCGGTGGAGATAGGTTCTGGAGCGGCAGCGTAGCCCAATCTCCATCCCGTCATGGCATACGTCTTTGAAAAAGCGTTGATCGTAACGGTTCGCTCTTTCATCTCCGGCAGGCTTGCTATGCTTACATGTTCGTTTCTTGAAGAGCCGTCATTGTAGAGGAATTTCTCATATACTTCGTCAGATATCACGAAGAGATTTCTCTCGATTGCAAAATCCGCAATTTCCTTCAGATTGGATCTAGCAAGAATTGCACCAGTCGGATTGCTGGGAGTATTGATCAGCATGGCCTTCGTTTTTGGAGTCAGCAATTTTTCAACGGACTCTTTGTTGAAGGAATAACCCTCTGCTTCAACTAACGGGTAAGGCTTTGGTGTCGCCCCAACGATGTTGACTGCGTGCGAGTAAGTCGCCCAGCCTGGGTTTGGAACAAGAACTTCGTCTCCAACATCAACCGTCGAAAGAAAAGCGAGGTTTATGGCGGAAGTTGCACCGGCAGCTACAGTGATCTCTTTTGTTGGATCGTAGCTCACGCCGTTTTCTCTGGCATATTTTGCTGAAATGGCATTTCGTAATTCCGGAAGTCCAGCGCTAGAAGTATATTTTGTCTTCCCGCTTGTAATTGCCTTAATTGCAGCTTCTCTGATATTCTCCGGAGTATCAAAGTCTGGCTCGCCAAACTCCAGCCTGATTACATCTGGAATCTTTTGCGCCTTTTCAAAAATCTCCCTGATGCCGGATAGACCGAGCTTCATCGATCTCTGTGAGGGTCCAAGGCTCACTGTTTCGGTTTCCATTTCAGAAAACTGGTGGGCCTTTCTGCCAATTTAACGAATGCGTTTACTTGTAGTCTGAAATAACCGGCTGGAGGATGATGACGATTTCTCTTTTTTGCCTATCCAATCTTATGACGACCGGCTGCCCGTCTGAAATCCTCAAACTGTCTCGAATCTGCTTCGGAATTGTCAATCTGCCCTGTGTTGAGACCTTGATGTGCTTTTCCAAACTGGACGCGCCATTTCCCCTTTGGAAGAACTGGGCAATCGAAAGGTATTGAGATTTTCGAAGTCGGCCACCATATTTCATTGATTCTGGAAACTGATCCAGCATCCACAAGGGATTATTTCGTTATCGTGGAAGTCGTCTTCAAGAAAGAAAAGGACTAGCGTAAAAAATGATATTGAGCCACGTTTATCCTACCGAGAGGAATTACTAGAATGTCTGCAATCGATGCTGCACTTGAGATGGTCGCGGTAGTTTTCCTACTCGCCGCAATGGTCTATGTTATGAAGTTGATTCAATTGACGGCGAACGCCGAGATCGTAGCTTTGAGCAAACCCAAGACTGTGTTTAGGTACATGTCGTTTGCTTTTGCCGCCTTACTACTTTCTCCTCTGATGGGCCTAGTTTCTGATATTTGGCATACGTTGCCGCTTATCAATGAAGTGAAAGATGTTCTTCTAATTCTCACAGCTCTTTTCAGCACGGTTGCGATCTACACCGCTCTCTACTTCTATCGCCAGGCCCCGGAAAAGTCTCGACCGACAGTCAAGAATGCTGAAGAGATAACGAACTAGTATTCACTTCAAGTTCCTCCGGGCTGGTGAGCAAAGCCTTGCAGCGCGAGTCTGATCCCGCTCGACAGCCCGAGTCGGCCAAGAAAGATAGTTCTCCTACGGTACTCGACGCAGCTTCCAGGGCTGCCCTAAATCAGCAGGTCGCAAATGCAGTTACCAAAGGACTTGGCTACTTTGGTGGAGGTCCTGTAGTTGAATCGCTAGTTTACATCCTTGAATTAGAGCACTCTGTCGATCTGAACTCATTAGCCAACAACCTTGATGCTCTAAGAGCTGCCTTGCAAAAAATGTTTGGTGGCGCAGCGTACGTAATAGAAGGAAAGATCGCAGAATCACTTGCAAAACAGCTGGGTGTAGATCCGGATGGGAAAAAACTGGATGAACTTGTGAAAATTTTGAGTAATAGAATCGAAGAGTTCATTCCAGCAGGAAATAAGTAACTCAACAAAGAATCGCTAACGCTAGGCAAGTATATATTTGATCGATGACCCCCCGCCCTTGCAATTTGCTCGACATTTCTTTTAGGTCTAACAAGCCAGGGAGCATCGTGGTCTACGCAGATGGCGTGGATGCAAGATTATTGCGCAAACTTATTTCATCGCTTGGATCTGAAGAAAGAGTACAAAACGCCCTTATTCTGGCTGGGTTTATCTCAAAATTGGAAAAGAAAGGTGGAACCGTTTCGACTGCGAAGGCTAGGAGAGCTCGTGAAAGCTTTAATGACCTTGTCGGAATGCCGTTTCAGGAATTCCAGCGACTGACGGAAACCGTCTAAGCGAAAATTTCGTCCGGGTCCTGCGCATCAATAATCTTGGACTCTCGCGAAGACTCTCTTAATATTCCAACAGTTATCATGGAAAAGCAGCCCAAGACGAGTAATCCCAGTGAGATGTAAAATCCGAAACCCTGAATCATTGAAAAAAGAACTGCAAGCAAGAATATGCCGGTTGAGATTACAACAAGGGCCATGGATGTTTGCCTGTGACTGGTTGACAGCGCCATAAATCAGCTTTAACCGTTTCCGAACCCCCTGAATGATCGCATTCAAAAGCGTTGCTATAATGTCCAAAATATTGGCATGACTGCTCTCTCACATTGAGACTTTACTCACGAAATCATCTTTCAATAACACTGATTCAGTTGCGCGTCTCACACTGTTTCGGCTTTCGGCAGTAGTGTATACTCTCATTATATCCATGTAACCCGCTATGGTACCTATCAGAGGCAACTCGCTAATACCAAGAGAGTACGAGTGAAGATGACTATTCCTTTTCCTTTTTCTGCCTAACTCAATGTCTTGGCCGCCCTTAACTACTGTAATTTCTTTGAAGGACTCTCTCGCAGACGACACCGGGACGGACGGAGCTGTCGGAACATCGACCCAGACATCGCTCAGCTCAACACCGGCCCGTTCTGCTATTCGGGCCTCGAGAGTTTCACGAAAGCCACGCTGGTTAAAAATCGAGTTCAAAAAACTGTCGCGCATCTGCACAGTCTGCTCGAACACGCACTTTAGCAACCTGCGACGCTGGTAATCTATTGCAAGTTTTTTTGCAAGCTTGAGTTCCCGATCTGATCCAGGGTCGATATTCATTATCCTGTGAAGAGTAATTTCATCGGTAAGCGAGAGATAGTTTGGCAGGGATAGATCAGTCAGGTTTAGTACCTTGTCTGCAAGACTCATTGATTTGATCAGCATCAGTTCCGCGGCTCTGACTGTCCGGTGAAAGTACACCGCACGGAACATCTCGTATCTCGAGATCATCAGAGCCTCAAAAGCAAAGACAGCCGCTTGAGAAATCGCAAGTCCCTGGTCCACTACCTGAAACGAATTGATGATTCGATGAACGTCAACCTTTCCGTACTCGACTCCCGTGAAGTAAGAATCCCGGAGCAAATAGTCCATGATATCAACGGAGAGCCCTCCTCCGATCACATCATTCATGAAACGGCGTTCTCGCCTCGACTTTCCAACGGCGAGCTCACTTATCTCAGGTTTCGAAAAACCGTGCGAGGAAATAATGTCGCCGATTTCTGTCTCTCGAATGATCCTCTGACTCAGATCCTCGTGCGTTACATCCGTCTTCTGTGCAAGAACCTCTTCGAACATGTGGCTGAAGGGACCGTGTCCAACATCGTGCAGTAAGGCGGCGATTCTCAGTTTTAGCGTCGAATCTCTTTCAAACCCGAATCTCCTAGACTCGAGTACGTTTCCCACTCGCCCGGCGAGAAACATGCAGCCGATTACGTGCTCAAACCTTGAATGCTGCCCGCCCGGATACACCAGATGGCAGCCAGCAAGCTGGCGGATTCGCCGCAGGCGTTGTAACGTTGAAGTATCAATCAATTCGCGCTCCAGCGCATTTGCATAAATGTAGCCATGAATCGGGTCGCGGATCTCTGCGCTGGTACTCAGATTATTGCTCTGGTAGACTCTTTTGGGGCGATCGACAGGTTTCTTGCTTTTGCGCGGCACGGCAGTATCCTTGTTATTTCAAGCGTTCCATCGAATCCTATTTGTCTTTCTGTCAAAGTGAAGCGTTTGTGAGTCCTTGGACTCATGAAATTGACATAATCCGTGAAATTTGCATATGCTAGTTCTCAGGTTTGCATTGGCTAAAGATTCTGGCGCACCCGACGCAAAACAGAGGAAAAGCGATAGTCTCTTCGACGAGATGGAACCAAAAATTAGGCAGCGAATTAACGTGGTAGGAAGAACGTTATTCTGCTTTCGCTGCGAAGGCTCGAAAGAAGTCGCAGGATACTATTGCGGCTGCGGATCTTTTATGTGCGCTCTGCACCTCGCTCAACATAGTTGCCTAGTCTCGTCGAGCATGCAGTATAATCAAGAGCTGCTTGAAGCTCTCAGTTAGGCGATCTGATGCTCCTTAAATGGAGCCTTGCAGATAGTACAGAATAACTGACCGGTTTCCGTGCTTTCTGCGAATTTCATTTCGTGCTCAGGATTTGAGCAGAAGTGTTCTTTCTTTTGCATAGAGTACCTTTCACAACCTCCGATACGAATCTCCTGATTTTCCTGCATTAAAACATGGCGAAAAGGCAGATCAGCTGCTTTATTCCTCTCATGTAGTAATCAATGATAATGTGCTCGTTTGGAGCGTGGAAGCCCGCTCCTGGATAGTTTATTCCGAGCCCCATCGCGGTTGGAAGTTTTAGCTCTTTTGTGAAAAGACTCATTGGTCCTGTTCCCGCTACCGTCGGCCATACATTTGGTTTTACCTTCTCAACCATCTCGGTGCATTCGATCATCGTTTGCGCTATGTAGCTTTCAACGGGAGTCTTAGCAGGATCCTCCTTGGAATAAATATTGAGGGGGACATCGTCGAAACCGAACTTTTTCAGATGTTTTCTTAGCTTCCTTTCAATGTCCAGAGCACGCATATTTGCAACGAGACGAAAGTCCATCTTCACGAACGCCTCCCTGGGCACAATCGTTTTTGCCCCTTCGCCCAAATAACCTGCGCCGAAACCGGCAATATTCGCAGTCGGACTGTAGAGATGTTTCGTTATGGTGGAAACATCGTCCTTTTCTTTCAAGAGGTATTTGATTTCTAACGACTTCCTGAGTCCTTCAGTTGAAAATTCATTTTCCTTGAGGAACTTTTTCTCCTGGGAAGTCGGTTTGGCAACATCTTCGTAGAAACCTTCAATCAAAATTTTCTCATTTTCATTTTTGATAGTTTTCAGCAGATTCACAAGCCTCCACGAAGGATTTGGTGCAATGGTGCCGTACTGGGAATGCTGATCTTTCTCTCCTACTTTCAGGCGGAATTCCACGTAGAGCAATCCTTTGACTCCAAGATGAATTTCAGACCTTCCCGATGACGAGCGGTCTCCACCCTCCCACAAGCAACCGTCTCCCTTAAGGAGAGAGCGGTTTTTGTTGATGAATGCGTGAAGATGTGGACTACCAACTTCCTCTTCGCCCTCGACGAACCATTTCAGTGAAGGCTTTAGCGAACCTCCTGAATCAATTAGTGATTTGATCGCATTGAACCTGGCGACAAGCTCTCCTTTGTCATCACCGACACCTCGTCCAAAGAGCATGCCATCTTTTTCTGTCGGACGAAAGGGTTCTGTCTTCCATTCTTCCAACGGTTCTGCGGGTTGGACGTCATAATGATTGTAAATTACTAGAGTATTTGATCCAGGAGATCCTTTGAGCTCACTGTAAACTGCATCGGGAGCTCCTTCGATGGGAATCAGTTTAACGTCCATTCCGAGCTGGACCATCTTAGACCGTACAAGCTCGGCACATTCTTTCAGTCCCAAATTCTGAGCGGATACGCTTGGCTGGGAGACAAGCTCCTTCAATTCCTCGAGAAAATTGTCTAGGTGACCGTCAGCGTACTTCCAAGCGCTCTTGATTTCCTCATTGATCCCTCGCATTATGATTCTCATCCTAGTCCTCTAATTATCCGCTCTAACCTCGGCCCTGCTTTTAGAGCAAATATCCATTGCGGACATTGTGTAAACTTTCGCGCATGAAATGAGATTCGGGAGATACATGGTTCCTCTAGTCTCCTTGTTCGGACCACCGGAGGGGCCGTAATTAACAGCCCGTATGCCGTGCCTAGTCAGGATGTTCGCATCAGAGGACCAGGAAAAGTAAACGTTTTCCACTGGAGAGGAGAACAAAGTTTGATGCGCTCTCTTGATCGATTGCGAGACATACTCCTCTTCCGATACTTCTGACCATTCGTCTGTGACATAAGTTTCGAGTTCAGCAGTAATCCCCTCTTTTCTCGTAACTCTATTCAACATTTGTTGCACTTCGTTTCTAACGTCAAGCGCATGATATTTCGGCGGGAACCGTACATCCAAGTACAAGTTACAAAATCCGGGCGTTCGAGAAGCTCGCCAAGGCCATCCGCCTTCTATAGATCCTATGTTTACAGTTGGTCGCGCACCCTTGAACATATAGCGCGACTGGTAATCGGGGATCCAATCCTCTATAGCTGAAATGATTCTGTTCATCTGTTGGATGACGTTCTTAGTCGCTGCTGAGTGTCCCGTATGGACCAAAGTGCCTCGTAATCCGATCTTGAACCAGCAACTCCCACTATGCGCACACATCAACCTGAGTCCGGTCGGCTCGCCCAGAATCGCAACATCAGCAGTACCTCCGTGGGAGACAAGGTAAGCAGTTCCGTGACCGTATCCGCGATATTGCGGGCCCACATATTTGTCTACCTGTGTTTTCTCGATTTCTCCAACAACGGCCGCGATTACAATATCTCCACGTGGTTTCTCCTCGTTATTGTCCTGAATAGTTCTTACCGCGGCTGCGTACGCAGCAAGCGCAGATTTCATATTGAAAGCACCCATACCGTATAGCCAGTCTCCTTCAATTCTGCCCCATGGAGGGCCGGGTTTGTACACCGGCGAAATGGCTTGAAGGATCTCCGGATCTTCGTCAGCCGCGAACGAGGTGTCCATATGGCCGTTAAACATGAGCGTTGCCGCATCAGAATCTTCACCGCGGAGCGTAGCAAGCACGTTGTATCTTCCTCCTTCAACCTCCTGCAAGACGACTTTCATCCCAATGGATCGTAACTTTGAAACGTATAGCTCGCCGACCTCACCTTCTTTACCGGTCGGACTGTTTACGTTTACAAGATCTAGAGCATCTTGAATTAATCGCTGAGAATTAAGCGATTTTGCAATGCCTGTCGGAGAATTCATGCTTTGGCGATCACTAAGCTATGTTCTCAAGATGGTGCGAGAGCGATTGGTCTAACGAGTGACCCTGTCGCACCTCGGATCTTCAGCGGCAGAACAATCAAAGTAGAAATGTAGACAGAATCTTTTGCAAGCTGCTCTAAATTCAAACTCTTTATCATAAAAATTCCATTCTCAACTAGGAACGCTTGGTGAAGTTCGAAAGGCTTTGGAACACCGAAAGCAAGATTGTCAGAGCAAGCAAGGGCGATTTTCTTGGAAGCAAGATGTCTGGCAGAGGCTGCAGTCATGCCCGCAAACTTGTGCAAATAGACGTCACCATCAATTGCCATGAACCTCGAATAACCCGTTCTGACAAGTACAGCGTCTCCGGGTTTCAATTCTACTCCTTCCAAGTTTAGGGCACCGTCAATGTCCTCTGGAGAGATTTCATATCTTTCTGGAAGGATGTCCAAATTCTTGTATTTTGGAAAGTCCAGAAGGACTGCTCTCTTGACCAATGGAGGGATCTCTTCGACACTCATCCTGGAATAGCCGACGTGTGACTCGATCTCGGCTGCATTGATCCCGCCGTACAGCTTGCCATCTCTGGACATATGACAGAGGGCGTCCAAGTGTGTGCCCGAATGCATGCTTGTTGTAACGAGTTCGAGCGAGTCGGCAAAACCGAGACCGGGCGCAATATTTTGAAACAATTTTTTCGTCTGTTCGTGATAACGGTAGAGATAGATGAGAAATGGAGGATCTGCGGGGTGAACTGGCATCCCCCACCAGTACGGCTGGCCGAGGTCGTAAATTTTAGAGCTTGTAACGAGGTTGACAAAATCTTCAGCTGCTTTGGTGTTTACTTCAGTCATTGCTGTTTGTTCCAGACCAGAAATGGTGCTGGGTCTCAAAAAACGAATTAAAAGTTTGTCAGAATTTTCCAAAGGGAGAAAACATTTTCTCTGATACCGACTCTGACTGCACCTCCTTAGTTTGTCATCTTCAGAAGAAGAAAGAGTTGACGTGGTCAGCGAAAGTGATGAGGTGCTTTTTGCCGCTTCCCTCGACCGCTGCAAAAAAGAGGGGTTGCTACATCGGACTGCTGCTGTCATCTTGCGCAACTCCAAACTTGATCTGTTGCTTCAGCTTAGAAGCCTGAACGATAACTGCTTGCCTGGAAGGTGGACAATATCATGTACTGGGCACATAGGGCGGGAGAGACACCCAGCTCAGCGGCAGTTCGGGAGATGAAGGAGGAGCTCGGACTCGAGACAAAAGTTTCTTTCAAGTTCAAGCAACTTCTTCTTCCGATTACTTGGTCGGGCTTCACGGAGCATGAGCTAGCTTATGCTTTTGAGGCAGTCTCCGATACTGACCTTCGAATAAACATCGAAGAGATAGATCGGGTAAAGTTTCTTTCCCCATCGGAGTGTGTTCAATTGGCTATAGAACACCCAGATACCTTCACACCTGACGCCATAATACTTCTCCAAAGATAATTCGAATGGCCAGACAAGGAAAACGGTCGCGTTTGATCAGCTCGAAGGCGGTAAATGAGCTGACTATCGAGAGATTGAAAAATATTTCAAATCGGCCGGCATCCTGATTATCATTAGAAGAACGGCCAGGACTTTGTAGCGTGCGAGACGTTTGTTTTCTGACCAACTTTTCGATCAGAACAAATTGATCAATGGCCGGCCCAAATATTGCGATTTCGAAAAGAGAATTGTCGTTCTTCAATCTAGAGTTATATTGTAGATCGTTTCCCTCATTACGAATCAGTGCATTTACTAAAATTTGCGTTTTGCCGAGACCATTGATCAACAGCAGGAGCAGCAGCGAATCCCTAGATTGGGCAGCGAAGTCCGATTCGAGGACGGAATGACAGCTGGTCGGGTGCGTGCCCTCAACATTGAAACATTTGTCGTGATTCGGGGCAAGAAACGAGTTAGGAGGCTGGTTCTTCCCTATACTGCAATTGCTTCCATCGGAAACCGAGTCGTGATACTCCGCGCTACCAAAGCAGATGTGCTTGAAAAACGATCTCGACTCGT
>JABDCJ010000019.1:21560-39237 GCA_013288145.1 Nitrososphaerota archaeon
CGTAACTGGGGACCGAGAGCTAGTTTCTAAGAAGAGGTTTCTCCGAGAGCTCGACCAAAGACTGGAGCTCGATAACCTTGAGCGTGCGGAGCGAATCGCCAGAATTACGCTTTATCTTATGAGTAAACGTCTATCTCCTGAGCAGAAAAAACAGCTAAAGAAACACTTGCCAGCCGGGATCAGGAGCCTCTGGGCAGTCGTAGAGCAACAAGGCTCTGAACAATATTTTGACACCTGCGACTTTCTCGGCCCGATTAAGAAACAGGGCAAGTTTGAGACGATGGAGGAGGCTTACATTGCAGCCAGGGAAGTTTTTTCGTCTCTGAAGCGGATGATGACCCCGGTGGAAGCTCTTGAGCTCTCCCGGTCTCTACCCAGAGGATTGCAGGATATCTGGGAAAGCGCTCCATAGTTTTCGAAACTGACCTCGAGCTTCAGCTTTTCTTAATCCTTTTTGGGAATCTATAGGTTCAAGCATAGGCCTGAGCCGAACAAGAAAATTCGGGTCGATCCGTATCCAAACGGATGCCGAGCCTAGTCGGAAGTTTAGAGCCGGCTTAACCGACTAACTTTGACGTGGCCGTACGCCGCGATTTAATAAGCGGATAAGCTCTCGATCCATGAATCAACGAGCCTGACCCACGGGAGAAATATTCCACGAGTCGATTCAAATCGCGCGAGAACTGCGTTTTGTTCGAGTGTTTAACAGCTGGCAAAAAAATTTATCGTAAACAAATGATTTTTCCGTTGTGAAATAGAACTATGTTTTGAAAAACTCATAAGACTGACTAATTTTCATTTGATCAAAGTCCCAAAGTGTCAAAAATTTGTCGCGAGAATTCAAATTACCTGATCTTGGCGAGGGCGTGGCAGAAGGTGAGATTGTAAAGTGGCTTGTCAAAGAGGGAGAGTCGATAAGCGAGGATCAACCAATGGTCGAAGTTATGACAGACAAGGCTACGGTTCAGATACCATCCCCTTCAACCGGTAAGGTTGCTAGGATTCTTGCAAAGGAAGGTCAAACTGCGAAGGTCGGCGACGTCTTGGTTACTCTTGATGAATCTAATGGATCTTCAAAGAATCAATCTGAATCCTTGAAAAAAACATCCGAGGTCAGCTCATCAACGACCAGTAATCAGTCCATTCCGAATGTTCAGACACCGAGTACGACAGGATTAGGAATTGTCGCCACGCCTGCTACAAGAAAATTGGCTAGAGATCTTAATGTTAACCTTGAAACTGTAAAGGGATCAGGTCCGGCCGGGCGAATTACGGAGGAAGATGTGAAGAAAGCCGTGGGTGGACAGGGTTCGAAGGCATCATTTGAGCAGCAAAAAACGCCTCAACCATCACCGCAACAACAGCTGACGCGGACTCCTCCGACCGTCTCGACTACAACATCAAACGTCGTTACAAGTCAGATCTCAATGACTCCGAGATCAGCAGGTCAAATGGAGGAGAGGATTCCGATTCATGGAATTAGAAAACGTATTTCGGAAAAGATGACGAGGTCTCTCAGGACAACAGCTCAGGTAACCCACATTGATGAAGTAGATTTCACCCAGCTAATGTCCTTAAGGGAAAAAGCAAAACCCCTCGCTGAACAGCAGAACGTGAAGCTAACGTTCATGCCTTTCATCATGGAGGCGGTCGCAGCCTGTCTGAAGGAATTCCCCAACTTTAACGCATCAATTGATGACGATAAACAGGAGATTGTGGTAAAGAAATACTACAACATCGGATTTGCCACAGATACGCCAAACGGCCTGATAGTCCCGGTTGTTAAAGACGTCGACAAGAAGAGCATATTCGAAATAGCAAAGGAGTTAGGCGATCTGTCCGAAAAGGCACGAATTGGAAAAATATCTCTTGATGAAATTCAGGGCGGGACATTTACGGTTACAAACATTGGTACCCTGGGTGGAATAATGTCTACTCCGATCATTAACACGCCGGAAGTAGCAATCCTGGGTGTGCACAAGATTCAGAAAAGACCGGTCGTCAGGGACGACCAGATAGTAATTCGGGATGTGTCCTTTGTTTCGCTTTCATTCGACCATAGAATCGTTGACGGCGCTGACGCTGCAAGGTTTACGACGAAATTAATTGGGATTCTCGAAAATCCTGGTTTGTTAATGGCTAGCAACGTCCGTCTGATCTGATATGTTCAGTGAAGCGGTACTGCAATTGTGATTGCAAGCATAAGCGAGAAAATCCAATTAGAAAGCAAGGCATTGACAGTAAAAGGAACGTAATAGGGAGGCGCTTCATGCGATTTCTTGAATGTGCCAGCCTTTCTCGAAAGAATTAGTGCTGATAATGCTAGTGCTAACAAACTTTGAAGCGGTAGCATTCTTTCTGCTACCAGCAGCACTACTATGACGTAAGAGAAAATCGTAAGAATTAGAGAAGCCTTGAGTGCTTTAGGTCTGCCTAAAACAGCACCGAGACTAAGTTTTCTAGCTTTTTGGTACACTTCATAGAAAATCATGTCATGATCTATCAGGATCGTTACCGTCATCAACCCGATTGCAATAGAGTCGAGAAAAGCCGAGAGACTCAACTCGCCGGTTTGAACGTAATACGCACCCATCACCGGAATCGGTCCGAACGCCAAGAGAATCGCAATCTCGCCTAGCCCCTTTCCTAGATAGTCCAGTTTGACCGGAGGCGCTGTGTAGAAGATCGCGAGAAGGATCCCAATTACTGCGAAAATTAGTGACCAATAACCCACTACAAGTGAGAAATAAATCGAAATCAAAAGACTACCAAGGAATAGAATTGCGGAAACGATCTTCGCCATTTTCAATGATATCAACTTTCTCGGAAGCGGCTTCCATCCACCAAAGTTAGGTGGAAACATCGAGTTGGCAATAGCATCTACGCCATTCTGGTAATCATAGCAATCGTCTATCGCGTTTGCACCTAAATGGAGCAATGCTACCCCCAAAATCACGAGGAGAAAGTAGTCTAGCCTGAAAGATCCTGATCCATGATAGGCTATGGATGTTCCCACCATTGCAGGAAGAAGGATCAGCGGAAGAAATTGGGTTCTTGTCAGTCGGAAGAATATTTCGAGCTTGCTGATTTTACTTGCCGGAGCAACGCTTTCAATATCGCTAGCCAAAATGAGTGCCTCCTTGATCAGAAATACTACAGTTGAGTGGTAATTTCTGATGGATTAGTCTAAAGGTTTGTCCCCATTGGGACTTCGACTAACTAACTGATCTCGAAACTTGTCCCGAACCTTTTCGAAAATGACCTAACTATCTCTCGCTTTACTTCATCCATTTCAATCGTATGGCCGAGCTCTTTTGCAAATGAGGTCATCACGCTGGAATCGAATCCGCAAGGTTTGATTTTCTGAAAATAGGAGAGGTCGGTACTGACGTTCAGCGCCAAACCGTGATATGTTACCCAGTGCGAGCACGCAACACCTATGCTTGCAATTTTTCGCTTTCCATCGACCCATACGCCAGTTAGTGATCCAAGCTTACCTTCACTCCTTATATTGAATTTCAGGAGCGCGTCGGAGATTACATTTTCTAATAATTCTACGTATTGTCTGACTCCCAACCCTCTTTCCGTTAGTGATACGATGGGATACGCTACAAGTTGACCTGGGCCATGATATGTGACGTCGCCACCTCTTTCAATTTCGTACTTTGGTAGATCCTGAACCAGAATGTTTTCAATGTGCGACCCTCTGCCTGTCGTAAGGACGTGATCATGTTCTACAAGGATTAAAGAATCTGGTATTTCTGATCGAATCTTTTTTTCGACCAGGGATTTTTGAAAGTCCCAGACTATTTGGTAATCGTTCGAAAAACCCAGGTCGTAAAGCAAGCACACAGAATTTGGGTGTTCCTGTTTTTGTTGAGATTCTACCAATCCGGGTTGTCAACCTTGTCATGAAACGGGTTTGTTTGTTATGTGGATAGCTTTTCCTAATGCGTTCTCGGCTGCCTCCATCATAGTCTCCGGAAGAGTGGGATGAGGATGGATTGTCAATGCGATATCTTCAAGGGTCGCTCCCATCTCAATTGCAAGTGTAGCCTCGCTAATCAGATCAGAAGCCTCTTGACCTACAATACCGACGCCCAGAACCAGACCGGAATCCTTCTCTGCCATAATTTTGGTAAAGCCCTCTGATTCGAGAGATGCCAGAGCCCGGCCGTTTGCAACAAATGGGAATTTCCCGGTTCTCGCCGCAATGCCCTTCGACGAAATTTCAGCAGGCGGCATACCTACGATCGCAATTTCAGGATCGGTGAAGATCGCGGAGGGCATAGCGACATTGTCAAAGGAGCTATTAAGACCCGAAATAACTTCTGCTGCAACAATGCCTTCACGGCTCGCTTTGTGAGCAAGCAAAGGGCCACCAACGACATCGCCTATGGCGTAAATGTTCGGGAGATTGGTCCGCATTTGTCTATCTACCTTGACAAAGCCTCGCTGGTCAATGACGACTCCTGTGGATTCGAGGCCGATGGCGGATGAGTTCGGTTTTCTTCCGACGGACACTAGCACATTGTCCACGTCAACAGATGCTTCCTTTCCATCACTAGTCTCGAAAATCACTCTAGCTCCATTTGAGATCGGGTTGGCACTTTTTACCTTGCTTTTCAAATAGATTTTTGCATTCATCCGTTGAAGCGATCTCGAAACAATATTAACGAGCTCTAGATCGACCCCCGGTAGCAGCTGATCCAGGAGCTCGACTATCGTAAGCTCACTACCAAACAAGTTTGCGTACGCCATTCCAATTTCGAGACCGATTACGCCTCCACCAACGATCAGCAAGCGTTTAGGCGGGATTGTAAGACTGAGTGCCTCGGTGCTTGAGATAACAGATTTGCCGTCGAACTTTGCCGAAGGGATTTCAATCGGCGACGATCCTGTAGCTATAATGGCTTGATCAAAGCTCAACTCAAGTTGATCGGTTCCCTCTATTGAGATCTTGTTAGGACCGAGAAACTTGGCTGTGCCGTGGATAACTCGAACCTTGTACGATTTTAGGAGTTGAGAAACCCCGCCCGTTAGTTTTGCAACTACACTTTGCTTCCATTCCTGCAATCTAGAGTTGTCAACTCTAACCGTTGCATCAATCCCCATTTTCGATGCATTTCTGGCGTTTTTTACGAGCTTGCTCGCCGTGATGAGAGCCTTGCTTGGAATGCATCCGACGTTAAGGCACACTCCTCCGATCTTGTCCCGTTCAACGACGGCAACTGTTTTTCCTAGTTGCGCGAGCCTGATAGCGGCAACGTATCCTCCGGGTCCAGAACCGATAATTGCCACATTTGGGTTTTGGTCAGAAGAATTAGTGCTCATATTTGAGCAACACGATCCCTTTTTCTTTCACGGTTATTACTGGCAGTTGTTGATTTCATAATAACGATTTTGGAATGGAAAAATCAAACAAAAAAGGATCTTTTGGACAAGAAAATCCTCCTTCAAATTACTGTCAGACATCCTTCGTCATAACGCTTTTTGGTTTTTTCGTCAACGTAAGAAATCCTCAATCTCCCACGAAAATGCTCTTCCATGGGCCATGTGATAGAGCCAAATGGCGCGATCTCCTTGCCTATGGTTGATTTACCCAAAGTCTCCAATTGTGCCGGATGTGCCCCAACGTTTTCGATTAACAACGAGGTCTTCTCAGGAAAACTCATTATGTAAGAGCTCGACGCTGCTCTCTCACAATCATGTCCTTTGAGAAAATAATTGATTCTGAATCGCGAAAGTGGTGTCTTTTTCTCACTTCCCGCCAGCCCTCGAAAATCTTGCTCAACGGTTTTTGATTGCTCTCTCTTTTTTCTCGAATCTGCAATCGATCCCTTCTTGGCAAGGATTTCTGATTCAAGAAGCAGAGCTCTGGAAATGGCTAATTTCACTATCGCGTCAATTGGACGAATTAGAGGGTGCCGTTCATCTCTGAAACTCAGTGCAATTTTGGATTGTTCGAAGAGTGCGATTGAATTCTTGTAGCCCTGGAATTTTTCGTCATCGTCCTCCAGATCGGGAGCAGTTTCCAGAGATGCGCAGCCAGAAACGTAGCTCGCCATGAAACCAAAATGGATTGTCGCGCGCATTATTTCAGAAGCTCGACTGAAGCTATCAAGAGCTTTGTCGAACTGCGATAGGCTCTTGAACATTCTTCCGTCCTGAACTGTAGCGAACGAATCCATCAGTGTAGAATACTCGTAAAATGCACGACTCACGTCAGGTTTGTTCGAAGCCTCATTAAAGAAAGATCGAGCAGCATGTTCAAATTTTAGTTTTGAATCATTAAGTAAAATCCGAGCATCGAGTACAAGCGCCTGCTTCCAGAGCTCAAATCCCTCAGAGACCAAGAGACGGATCTAAGCGCATTCAACACGACTATTGAGTGTTTACACTGACAGAGAATCCCCACGGGACTGAAAAGCGCAAGCGGAATCTTTTTTTCATGTATGTACTATAATTGCGAAAGGTTCGGAAGGGGGAGCTCACCAACTTCAAGATGCAGTGCCACTACTGTGGACAGGAGAAAGAGGGTCTCCCTTTTCGCTGCAATTATTGTGGAGAATCTTACTGTTCTGATCATAGACTGCCGGAAAACCACTCTTGCCCACGTGTTGGAGGACCTAAGCAACCCGGTCACTCAGTAGTACGTCGGTATACTCCAAATAGCAATACCGAGCGAAGAGGTCTTCCGTACGTTCGCTCAAGCCGTTCGCGGTTTAGACTTCGGTATGGGGGAATTTTTTCGAAGGTCGAGGAAAAACATATTCTAGTTGCGAGTCTCGTCGTGGGTTTCGCTGGCATTCTGACCAACTTCGCTATGACGACGGGTTCACCTCTGGTATCTCCAACTCCCCTGTTCTTCGTCATCACGATACCCGCTTACTTGCTGTCGTTTCTTGGTCACGAGATTTCTCACAAATTTCTCGCGAGGCGCAACGGTCTATGGGCGGAATTTAGAACTAATCTTTACGGCTTAATGTTAACCGCAGTTAGCTCGGTTTTTCTAGTCAAATTTCTGGCGCCGGGGCAGGTTATTATCCATGGAAGTGGAAGTAAAGAAGTACTGGGTGGAATTTCTCTCGTCGGACCCGGTTTCAACATCGCAATCGGAACTTTGGTCTTCTTTCTGTCTCGGTTCACCGGACACTTTTTTGGTTCAATTTTCGTCCAGATTGCTTGGTTCAACGCATGGATGGCCCTGATCAATCTAATTCCCTTCGGCTCGCTTGATGGAACGAGAATATTCGAGTGGGATAAGACGAGATGGGCAATAGCTCTAGTTGGAGCAGTTACCCTTGTGGTTCTATCGTATTACTACCTGTGGCACACCTAACTCCTTGGCACCGCTTTTTCAATGCCTTCCTTAAGGTCCTCTGTCCTCAAGCCTGCGCCTGATCTGCCGTCTCGTCGGAATATGATCTGACCATCACTGAAAACAACCAACGTAGGAACAATTCTGATCGAATGCTCATCCCAAAGAGATTCATCCGGCTCGTCTGCATCAATCACGGATAGCAGAAGTGAACTCTCAACGGATTTTGCCTGGGCTATGAATCTCGTGCAGAATCCGCACCACCTTGCAGCGAATACAACGAGGTGAGGACCGGGCGCGGCGATTATCTTCTGAAAATCGGACTTATCCTGCCAATCACTGATGTTCAATTTCGAGTAAGATCAAATTGAGATGCCCGAATGTTTTATCCGTTTGCAATGGAAAAAAGAATCCTATGATAATTTGAACAAGGGTTATTTCTTGGGAGGCCAATAAAAAGTCAAGATGAGCTCCGGTCAGTATCTGAGGGTCGAGACAATCGGTCGAAAGACGGGTCGACCGCATCAGGTACTGGTAAGGTACATCGCAGAAAAGGACAGAATCATCGCTTTTCCTCAGAATACCGGTAAGCAAGATTGGGTAAGAAACATCGTTGCTCATCCGGACATCAAGGTTTACTATGAAGATAGTATTTCAACTGCGAAAGGTTCAGTCAAACAGATTTCCGGAATAAGAGATCCTTTACTATCGTTCTTCACCAGAAAGTACGGATCATCAACAACTAATAGATGGTATAAGGGACAGCATTTTTACGTTGAGATATCTTTACTCAAAGAGCTCGGGTCAATCGGTTACGATGAAGTAATCTACGGAGATCTAGAAGCTGCATTTGATTCTGTCGCTGAAAATTATGATCATCATATTTTTGACAACCCGATCAACACTTGGCTTCGAAATGTCTCGATAGGAACTATGTCAGATATTTTCAAGCCAGGGCAAACAGTTCTTGAGGTAGGCTGCGGAACGGGAACCGAGACCCTCAGCCTTGCGAGAAAAGGAATACGAATAGTTGCTGCAGATATTTCTCAGAAAATGTTGGACGTCCTGACGAGAAAAGCAGCACGGGCCGGCCTCTCAGAGAGGATAATCCCGGTTCACTGTAGACCTAATGAGTTGAAAGAACGCCTCTCAAAACTCGGGATAGATCAAGTAGACGGAGCTTATTCCACCTATGGTGCAATCAATACCGAGCCTAATTTAGAATCGATGATCATTAACCTGCATTCGTTGCTGAAAAAGGACGCGTTGCTGTTGTTGGGAGTTTGGAACAAATTCTGCATATACGAAATGGCAGGTTATCTTCTCCGCCTAAATCCTTCTCTTGCTTTTGCAAGACTTCGAAACCCGGTGCCGGTGGGCAAGTCAAGATTCTGTGTTGCCTCCAACGCTTTCTCTGTTGGAGAGCTAAATTCGTATCTAGGTCCGAAATTCAAACTTCTTCGAGTCATAGGAGTGGTCATAACTCTACCTCCATCAAACCTTACGAAATATCTTCCAAGGGGGAAATCCTTCGACCTCTTGAAATCAATAGATTTGAATCTAGGATCCAGTTTTCCTCTAAACAGATTGGGCGATCATTTTCTCGCTTTGTACAGGAAGGTTTAGTCGTTTATTTTGAATCCCGAATTCGACTTTACGTTCTGTGTTTGCACATTCAACTCGGCAAAGACTTTGACAAACTGTCTGCAAAGCATTCGAAATGTGGCTCCCATGTCGAGAATCCTGGTTATAGATCATCATAGTAGCGACGCGACAAGACAAATTGCCACCGGCTTCGGAGCTGACATCATTTTGGAAAACATCGGTTTGGGTAGAGCTAGGCAGCTTGCTTTCGAGAATGTTGCGACAAAGTACCTGGTATTCATTGATGGTGATGTAGAGATCAAGAGCCAGGATTTCATAAAGCGCTCTACGACTGCTCTTTCCAACAGTAAGAACGGCGCCGTGGTCGGAATGGCAGTGGGGCATAGGTTTGCGTATGGATTGCCTGCTAGCCTGCTTGTTCTAAGGAGAATTGATTTTAGCGGGAAAATTGTCCCTGATTATATTGACGCACGCGAGACATTTTTTATCCAAAAAAGACTTGATTCGCTCGACCTCAAGACAATATACTTGTTCGGCGCGATGAAACACGATTCACAATTTAGAAAGTACAAACCAGAGTGGGAGGGAGCTAACACAAGGATACTTCCAAGTTCGATGGCAAAGGAACTTGGCTTCACGGCAAAAGTAATTATCTTGCTCAGCCTTAACAGTCGGAACGGTACGAATATCATTTACATTCCGATATTCTATCTCAAGTTCCTTCGTGGATTCCTAGACCCAAATCCTTGGCTGAAACTTAGAAGATCCTGGGAGTGGTCTAAACAATGAAATTCATCAACGAGAGCACTCTATTCAAAATACTGGTAGAGCGACACGGCATTTTGTTTTCAATTACTTTCAAAACAAGGGCGTTCTTTTTCTTCCTTTCCTCGGATCTGATCGGAATCAGGGTCGCGCCCACGACAGATCCCCTTCCAGGTATAGTCGAAATATCCGATTATGAAATTAAAAAAATTGTTAGAGATTGGGATACTTTGGCAAATATCAAGCTGCCGCATAAGATACCGAAATATGGATCAGTCTGAATTTATTCTCAAAACTATGCAATACCCGCCCCCGGATTCTGAATCTTGAACAGACTTAAAGAGCTGGAAATAAAGAATGGTCTTCGCAATATTTTGCGGGAATACTTCTCAGGAGTGAATGGGGAATAGTGAAAGACACAGTTGACCGAGCTGAAACTGCACCGCGTTCTGAGGAGGAGCAGCGTCCTGGAACGATGACGAGCGTCCGGGAGAAATACTGGTCGGGAAAATACGTTCTGACAAACGTAATCATCCTCCTCATAGCCGCGATTGCCGGATACCTCCAATACGTCGCATATCCTGCTCTAATGACTGCTCCTCCGCCTCCGAATGGTAACGGGTTCGGCGAAACAAACGTCGTTTTGGGTCTTTCTTTTCTCACTTTTCAATTTTCAGCGACGAATCCGAACTGTCTTAATCCCGGTTGTATACTCAAAGGTGTCCCTGCCTTTGATTTTTGCCAAGCTCTGGTTTACCTCGTGATCTTGATAAATCTCATTCATTTCGTTCGGCTCCGAGGCAGATGAGATGTCGGGCGCATCTTGGCGAGAAACTTCTAGGTCGATCCATTGGAACAAGCTGACTAGGTATGTCTCAAACTGATTCAGACTCGAGCAGGGACAGAAAACGGCTGTTATCTGCCGAATGCAATGTCGGGGGAAGGGTTTTCGAAGTTGAACTTCTATTGCTTGCAAACGGATGTTTCTCAAGTATATCGGAGGACAAGACACCACGGATGGGTGCCATAACTGTCGCTGTTAAAACCGGGGAACGGTCGACATCTTCATCATTGATTCCGGAAAGCAAGGGATCGATATTCGCCGGTATGGTGGGAGAAATGCTCGCGGAAAAGCTTCGTGGAATTGCCGTCGTTTCATTGTACATCAGGGAAGAATTAGATACTGCTTCCATGAAAACACTGATAAACGAAGTCAGAAAATTGCTGAATTAGGGATTTGGTCGCCTAGTTTGAAGGAGTTTCTCAGCTCCCTCAAAGAAAGTGGATCACTAAACGTCATCGGCGAAAAGGTATCTCCGGAATTTCAGATTTCTTCTGTACTTTGCAAATTTCAAGAGCGCCCGTTTCTTTTTGAAAATGTGATGGGATCTTCCATCAAGGTTGCCGGGAACTTACTTTCAACTCGCGAAAACGTGGAACTAGGTCTCCAAATCGAAAAAGGTAAACTTTTGGAATCTATGGAAAATGCGATGAGACATCCTACTCCAAAAGGACGCGTTTCAAGCTATAAGAACTCAGATTGGGAATTCACGGGCGAGCCTGACCTCTCCAAGCTGCCCGTACTCACCCACTTCGAAAAAGAAGCAGGAAAGTACCTTACCGCGGCGATCGTGGCAGCAAAATTTCCCGAAACCGATTATGAAAACCTCTCTTTTCACAGAATGCTCGTACTGTCCAAGAACAAAGTTGCCGCAAGAATAGTACCCAGGCACCTAAATCAGATCGGCAAAGAATCAAAAGGAAAAGTACCCATTTCTGTCATAATCGGACCACCACCGGAAGTGTTTGTCGCTGCTTCATTGCAAGTTCAATATGGATTGAGCGAGTATGAGATTGCAAATACTTTGTCTAAAGGAAAGCTAAAATTGATTTCTTCAGAAGAAACTGGAATTGCGGTTCCAGCAGACAGCGAGATCGTTCTCGAAGGGCTCATCGATTTCAATGACCTAACTGACGAAGGTCCTTTCGTAGACCTGACAGGAACATACGATGACGTTCGAAAACAACCCGTAATCACATTTGAGCGAATGCATTTAGCCTCCGACACAGTGTACCAAGCGGTAGTCGCCAGCACGCGAGAACATTCGATGTTTATGGGTCTTCCCCAGGAACTGAAGATTCGCGATGTGCTTTCCAAATCTATTCCGAAGATTCGGGGAATAAACCTGACACCCGCGGGAAGTGGTTACTTTCATTGCATAGTAAGCATCGAAAAATCGAACGATGGCGACGGCAAAACCGCAATCACAAATTGTTTTGCTGCTTCTCATCCGTTGAAACTTGTCGTCGCAGTCGATTCAGACGTAGATCCTTTCGACCTTGCCGCCGTAGAGTGGGCCCTGTCTACGAGATTTCAATCTGCAACTGGCGTTCTTATGATAAATGGGGCCAAAGGTTCAAGCCTTGATCCGTCAAGCGCAAAATCCGGAGTTACTTCAAAGATTGGTCTGGACGCCACGCTTACCGTAAACCACGACCGAAAAAAATTCGAGCGGGCTACGATAAAACAAACGCGCGAGACTGAGATTCTACTAGACTATCTCCAGAAGATCCTGTCCGCCGCTGGCTAATTGTTTTTTTTGTTTATTCCAAAGTTGATGTTTGCACATTGCTCCTTACAAAGTCAGAGGAGAAGGCCCTTGCAGGTGAATACGGCGAGTCTCTTGAGATCGCGTACAGGGTTTTAGTTGCGATCGGTAAGATCAGCAATGCAAAGAGACTTATCCCAATAAAGTGGGCTCATGTTTCGGGAGTCGCCTATCTTACAATAGGCGAGTTTGGGTTGGATTTTCTCAAGAAAATTAGCCGAACTCGAGGAACTAAATTCCGCGTATTCACGACGGTGAATCCCTGCGGAATGGACATTGAAAACTGGGATTCTCTGAACATTCCTGCAGATTACGCAGACAGACAACTCAAGATTATCTCCTACTATGAGAAATTGGGGATTGCTAACTCATTTACCTGCGTGCCGTTCCAATCTTACAAAGTACCCAAAAGAGGAACCAGCCTAGCATGGGCTGAATCTTCAGCAGCGATCTTTGCAAACTCGATACTAGGATTGAGAACAAATAGAGAAAGTGCCGTCAGTGCGCTGGCAAGCGCCCTAACTGGAAAAACCGTTTATTCTGACCTCCACATGCCACGAAACCGAGTCCCATCCAAGAATATCCGGATCATGATGGAAAAACGGGATCGCAAAGGACTGTCCGGCTCGGTTGATTATGGCGTGCTAGGTTATTACGCCGGAAGAACCGTGCCCGGAGTAATCGGATTTCAAGGGCAGAAACTAGATCTCGGGATGGCAGAAGCTAAGGCACTTTGCGCTGCCATCGGGACTACTGGGAGCTCCGGTATGTTTGTCCAGAACTCAAAAGAGAAACTTGAGACAATTGATTTTACGGAGAAAGAATATGAGGACGTATTCTCTGAGCTCTCGCAAACAGGAGAGGGCGAGGCGATCGTCTTTGGATGCCCTCAGATGACAATAGAAGAGCTGTACGAGCTTAGCCGAATGCTGGGCGGAAAACACTTCCGGAAAAAATGTGTAGTATTTTGCTCTTCCAAGATTTACGAGATGGCCAGGACAAGGGGTTATGCACAAGTTGTCGAAGAAGCTGGAGCCACATTTGTTCGTGATGCGTGTGCAGATTTTACTCCCATGATCTCAGCTCTGAATGTGGATTCGGTTGAGACAGATTCTTGTAAAGGAGCTCATTACATGCGAAAAGTACACGGGGTAAACGTTTCTCTCAAAGACACAGGAAGGATAATCGAGGAGAATGCTTTGTGATGAGTCTCAAAGTTAGGGCGATCGTGAATGGCAGAACGAGGGGACTCGTAATTTACTCCTCGCAACCAATTGCTTTTTTGCAGGGGGTTGATCCCGAAAAAGGCACAGTATCAGACGCCAAAAGTCCAATTTACAATCAGCCCTTCGCAGGAAAAATTTTAGTGTTTCCGAATACTGTCGGCAGTTCCGTTGGAGCATATGTAATCTATCGGTTAAAGAAAAATAAGACGGCTCCCAAAGCCATTGTTAATCAGACCACAGATATAATCACTGCTTCTGGCTGCGCCATTGCTGGAATACCCCTGTTTGATTTACCCGAAAATGATATTTCCGAACTGAGCCATGCAATAGAGATAAGCCTCGACTCTAACAAGCCGGAGCTGGTGATTGTAAAATGAATTCCCCCAGATCAAACCCAAACCAACGTAATGTAGAGATAACTCGGAAATCCATGGTCGTTCTCTTTACTGTCGGAGCGATCTTGCTCGTGGTTCCGGTCGGCACTGTGCTATCGGAGAATTCAATCTGCTCAGCCAATCCATCCTCTTGTATACGTTCAGATTCATACAGGTACCTCGTTTCGGCATTCCCGTACCTAATGCTAGGAGGAGGCATTCTGATAGCGTATAACATGAAGAGAATCTCGGATTCCATCAGCGCAAAGGAAATTGACGAGGAGGAAAACGAAGACGATGGAACTTTTTCTTACAGATGATCTTAGAGAAAATGTCGCTGATTCTTTTTGGAGAGTAATTTGAGTACCAATGGTAGGCGTTCGTTAAGAAAAGCTAACCTTAGAATCGAGGCATTCGTGGTTCCGCCTCTCAATAATAACGTGTTCATACTTTACGAAGACGGTTCGGATAAAGCAATTGTAATAGACGTCGCTCAAGGAGCTAAGCAGCTGTTAGACCGGCTGCATGAACTCGATCTTCGCCTTGATATGATTGTTAATACTCACGGACACACTGACCATACAGCCGAGGATGAGATTTTACGAAAATCAACCGGCGCTAAACTTGCCATTCATGAGCTAGATGCTTACCGCCTTGCTCTGGATGACGAGGCATCTGAACAACTTCATATTGAAAAAATTCCAATAGAGCCAGACATACAATTGGTCAGCGGATCTGAAATCAAAGTTGGCACCAACAATTCACTCAGAGTCGTTCACACACCGGGTCACACTGAAGGATCTATTTGCCTATATCAAGAAAGACTCGGTCAGCTTTTCGCCGGCGACACGATCTTCTCAGGTGGTTACGGCCGGTTGGACGGGCGAGGAGCTGATCCGACAGCAATGATTCAATCTTTGAAACTGCTAATGACTTTCCCGCCTGAGACTGAAGTGTATCCAGGACACGGGTCATTCACGAAGATCGAGAACGAGTCATGGATTAATGAGGAACTCAAAGAGCCCAATCACGCTCAGTAAATCCGCGAAAGCTAGATTAGAAGGAAAGACGCCAAGATGTTCAAGGGGAGATAGATTATCTTGCCTCGAAAAAAATTCAACAAGGAACATGCAGACAAACTCTGGAAGAGTTACACTGCAAATTTGATAGAGTCAATTACTGAAACAGAAAAGGAAGGATTGGAAAAAGGATACTCTTCATACGAGATTGAAGTTCTGTGGCAAACGAAAACCAAGAACCGGATCTCAAACGAAGTCTCTGAAGAAGAAAACCAGGCTGAAGATAAGAAGTAAAATTCAATCTGCAAATCCTCCGGGAATAATTCTTGAACGAGCGATCGCCTAACAAAACGCACGTTTTTGATTTGACTATCCGAATCGCTTCGCAGGAGTTCCTAAAGTCCGCATTCGGGGTGTTATCGACATTGCCCGAACGATAAGAAGAGTATTCAATCTCGGAATAGGATAAACTAATGTCTTTGTTTGACAATGAAGGTTCCCTCGATCGTCATGACTTCTTGTTGATTTTGGATTGAGACCTTCATGGCAAGAACTACTCTCCCTCTACCCTCCACCGGGGGATTTTTTTCCTTGACCAGAACTTCAACCGATAAAGTGTCACCGACAAAAACGGGTTTCAAAGCCTTGAAGGTCATACCTGCAAGGGCGATGAATCCTTCACCGAACGGCCCCGATGGTAGCTGGTAAGTAAGCCCGGTTGCAATTGAGAGAGTTAGCAATCCTGGTGCGATGCGCCTTCCGAAAGTAGATTTCTTCGAAAACTCTTCATCCAAGAAAAGCGGGTTGTTTGCACCAGTAATTCCTGCAAAGATTACGATGTCAGTCTCTGTTATCGTTCTTCCGAAAGTAGTCTGTTTCGATCCTGTTGTAAAGTCCTCGTAGAACATGATATTTGTCGATATTTGGCATGATTTGCCTATTTCAAATCTCGTTTTGGGATCTGCCCCATCCAGTTATTCATAACAATAGAATTATGAGTCAGAGCCAAAAAGATAAGTGATCTAAATTGACCCAGACCATCGAAAACAGCGTCGCTCAAACTCAAAACCCGGCATCGGGAATTAGATGGAATCTCGGTGACGTTCTTCCCGCGACTTCTGGAAAACTCTTCCAATCCTCGGTCTTGGACAGACTAGAGGGAATGCTTGTTGAATTTGAGAATTCAAGACAGGATCTCGTAGAAACAATTTCAGAAGATCGCTTCCTCAAACTATTGCAAGATTACGAAGAGATTTCGCGCTTGATGGCAAAACTCGGGAGCTATGCCTACATGTATTTCTCTCAGGATACAAAGTCGCAAGATGCGCGGACGTTCAAGACGCGGGTTGAAGAGATCGAGGCAGATGCCGCAAACAAAATCCTATTCTTCGAGCTCGGGTGGAAATCGCTTGATACGAAGAAATCTTCAGAACTGATTTCCATTTCCGGCAATTACACCTATTTTCTGAGACATCTAATTCTGACGAAACCTTACACATTAGCTGAACAGGTTGAGCAGGCAATCAACCTGAAAGACGTCACGGGAAGGTCTGCCCTTTTGCAGCTCTACCATCAGATACGCGACTCTTTCACATATGATGTTACTTTAGGTGGCTTTTCCAAGAAATATACAGAAGAACAAGTCCGCGATCTGTTTTACAGTACTTCCGCTGAAGTAAGGAAGGCTGCTTATGGCGCGACGATGGAGAAGTTTGAACACGATAAGGATGTGCTTGGCGAGATTTACAAGTCTCTGGTAAACGATTGGCGAAATGAAGGAATCAAACTCAGAAAGTACAGCAGTCCGATCTCGATAAGGAACATTGCGAATGACGTACCTGATGAGGCCGTCTCCGCGTTACTTGCCATTTGCAAGGACAATGCGGTCTTGTTCCAACGATATTTTCGGTTCAAGGCAAAGACCCTGGGTCTAGCTCAGATGTCTAGAACTGACGTGTATTCTCCACTGCCGCTTGAGACTGAACAAACTTTTTCATGGAAGCAGGCTAGAGACCTGATCGTCAGCGCCTTTCAAGACTTTGACGAAAGTTTCGCCTCGATGGCAACGAATCTTTTTGTGCAGTCTCATATTGATGCAGAGCCCAGGGAAGGCAAGATAGGCGGCGCGTACTGCATGAGCGTTACTCCTGATATCACACCTTACATCCTCATGAGTTTTACCGGTAAACCGCGAAGCGTATCGACACTCGCGCACGAGCTCGGTCACGCAATTCATTCACAGCTTTCTGCCAGGAGAAACTCCAATCAATTAACCTATGAAGCTCCATTACCTCTCGCAGAAACCGCTTCGGTTTTCGCGGAACTACTTTTGACGGACCGGATGCTTTACGTTGCGGATGAGAAAACTCGCAAGAGTATCCTTGTCGATCTGATAAATGACAGCTACGCTACCATATTAAGACAGGCATTCTTCGTACTCTTCGAACTCGAAGCACATGAGAAGATATCGCAGGGAGTCAATGTGGACGATCTAAGTGTCATGTACCTCGAGAACCTCAGGTCCCAATTTGGTAGTTCTCTCGAAGTACCTTCTGAATTCAGTAACGAATGGCTCTCGATTCCGCATATCTTCCAGAGTCCTTTCTACTGCTATTCTTATGCGTGGGGTAATCTTCTAGTGATGGCCCTGTACGCCGAGTTCAAAAAAGCAGGCGCGAGCTCGTTTGCACCAAAGTATATGAAATTGCTTTCATATGGTGGATCAGAAACACCTGAAAAAATATTAAACGAAGCTGGT
>JABDCJ010000020.1 GCA_013288145.1 Nitrososphaerota archaeon
ATTTTATCTCCGTTGAAGCGAAACAGGTGCATCGTTACGAGACCAGGGTCGCCTTCGTTTAGAATGAGGTGGGAGTGTACCGCGAATAAATTGTTGTCCCCTAAAACATGCTTGATTACAAACTTCTTGTTTGGAAATTTCTCATCGGCTTCAATCATTGCACTTTGGAGCGCTGACAAGCCTGAGGGAGTGAACAAGTTATGGTGTTTCCCTCGCATATCCACATGTTTTCGATATGCCTCTTCTATGCTACCCTGAATTACAAGATTCGGAAATCAACTACGGACTTCTGAACTTCCGAATTCATTTAGACTGTGATAAAGGAACTCCAGCGATTTTATTGTTCTTTTTGGTTTTCCGGGAGATCTTAATTGAGATTGGGTAGGAAAGGATCTGGAGTTTAGAGCACTAAACTACAATCGACATATACTTCATTGGCGAACTAACCTAGAAAAGATGCCTTCACAGTATCGAAGGATGCTATTCTTATTCATATTATTCCTTCTTCTAGTTGGTGGTCTGAACCGGACCTATCGATGGAACACTCACCACTCCAGTGCTCAAAGTGGCAGTTTCACGAATACCATAGGTCCTGTTTCGTTTACAGTCTCGGGTGCAAGTTTCCTCGAAAATAATTCTGGAACGCCTGTATTCGCTGTAGCAGCCGGATCTACCATTACGATAAGTGCGACCGCCGCTCAAAACCCTCTTTGCTGCATCAATTATAGCGCTTCTTCGGACATGAATATTTCGATCTCTGGCGCTAACGGCGGAGGCACGTTTTCGTACACCAATGGTAGCGGACTAGCGATCTCGACATCGGATTCCTATACGGTTAGCAACGCCGATCAGCAGGTCAGCGGTTCGATTTCTTTCTACACCTTCTGCGGAATCCTTCGAGGTTGCCCTGATTCATGGCAGGATACTGGTGTCTCAATGTCGTTTGTCATCCAGCCGACAATCAGTCTCTATGATAATGTGAGCTCCGGCTTTCTATCCGAACCGGGATGCATCGTCTTTACGGGATTTGTCCTTCCGAATTCTATGAGTGTAAACTTGAGCGCTTACCAAAATGGTGTTTACACTTACTCCGTCCCAGCGTATGGGGACGCGAACGGTATGTATAATGCAACAATGTGCTTCTCTACTCCAGACCAAGTCGGAACTTACAATGTAATAGCTTCGGCGCCGATTGTTTATGATTACAATTCAGGGGCAGCTTTGAACGCCAATGCCTCAGTTTCATTCAGTGTCATCAACGCAAATACATCAACCAGCGTCAATAATAACACCTCAGTTGCAACTGATTACACGCCTCCTTTTTCACAAAATTTGACGGAGATTTCAATCGCAAAAACCGATACGACTTATCAGGGCTTGCCGAACACGATCACGACCATCGATTATACTACTGCTAATTCAACGACAACGGCGAATCATTTGCCAATAATTTTCATTCCAGGGATCGCAGGAACGTTTCTGGTGAGAGCATCTGATAGTAATACTGTGTGGCCATGCCCTAACGCAGTTACCACTGGGTGTGCTGCTTCAAAGTATCTATTCGGGTATACCACTTACTGGCAGCTTTTGATGTCCGATAGCAATGGAGCCGGCGAATACGGCGCTGGAGTCGTCCCAGGAGACATCCTTCAGTCGGGATTCAAGACGAATTTTTATGGAGGGTTCATTTCCTATCTCAAAACCTTGGGGTATGTTCCGAACGTTGATCTCTATGTCTTTCCCTACGATTGGAGACATGACGTGACGACCCAATTTTCAGATCTCGATTATCTCGTCCATAAAGCACTCGATGCCACAGGTGAGAGCAAGGTGATCTTGATTGGTCACAGCATGGGAGGCTTGATTGCGGATGGTTATGTCCATTCGGATCCAACTAGGGCTGCTCTGGTTGACAGCCTAATTACAATAGGAACTCCTTATTTTGGTGCGCCGAAGGCTTACTATGCCATAACCCAGGGCTATACTTTCGGGAATGCTATCATTACACCGGAGATCATGAAGGTAGTCGCCCAGAACAGTCCAGGAGCTTACGATTTGATCCCGAGAGTTCCATTCATCCAAGACACGAACGGTAGTTTCCTGACGTACCAGCAGGCAACGAGCATATACTACCCAGGACTCATGTCAAACAGCATGACTCCTGTTACCCCATTAAACGTCACAGACTCCGCTAAGCTAATTCTGAGTCCGGGCTTCCCACAAAGAACGCCCACCCCAACTTGGACTTTTAATCCGACTATTTTAGGGCAAATTCAGACAATAGGTGATCTTATCGGTCCAAAGGGAAGTCCAAACCCGCTTCCCCCTGGAATTAAGCAGTACGTAATAATTGGTACTGGCGTGCAGACCCTCGGCTACTATAGAATGGTTGATGCGGGTTCATGGCCGGATTACTATCTTTATGGCAACCAGCACGTGATCATGGTCCCACAATTCCAGGATGGGGATGGAACCGTCCCGATCCGGATGGCACAGATCTCGACCGCGACAGACACATACTATGTACCCTACCATAGGAGCATTTTCACTGGAGGATCATCCGAACATGGAGCTTTAACTGACAACACGCAAGCCCAGCAGATTGTTGGAACCATCCTCGGAGGTAATCCGGCTTCTCCGAGCAGTTTCCCATACAACAATCAAGCTCTGACCAACCGTGACAAGGATGTCAACTTTACCCTGCACTCTAACGCGCAGCTGACTATCATCGATCCAAAAACAGGAGACAGGCTGGGATACAATGCGGCGGGCGGGATCGACGAAACCATTGGTACGGCCACTTTCATTCAAGAAAATGGCATCGAATACGCCTCGATTCAGAATGTCTCAGAGCCGCTGACTGTCCTTGTAAATGGAAGCAGTACAGGTAATTTCACCCTAACGGTCAACTACAGTAATCCCAACGGAAACATAGCTTTTGCCTACCACGACGTCCAAGTGCAGAATGGAACGCAGGCTCAACTTGCCTTCGATCCCAGTACCATTTCTCTCAATGACAGGACATCAGTCCCTGCTCTCAATGTCAAATCCTATGCTGGCTCAAGCTCGGTTTCTCCCACCATTGAATCAATGACTACTCGTTCTATTTCCCAGAACGGTAGCGGATCGGGTGATGCAGCAGTCGGAGGAATTGTGATTGCGCTAACGATTGGTCTGATTTTCGCTGCCATCTTGGTCTTCAGAAGGAAAGGCAAAGATCGCGGATCTTGAAGGCAACCGCTAGATACTTGTCTCGACCGGACCGAGGGTCCCCAAATCTCTAGGTCGCCGTCTGCTGTTCATACTACTTGAGATTCCTAGACGAATCGGGGCTCTGGGAAAGAAGTATCCACAGCCGCACTACGCTTACATTCAACAATGCAAAGCGTCAGAGGGTTACGACGCTACTCCCAGAATTCACGAGATACGAGTTCCTACTCTGATCCTGCGAGGGAAGAAGGATAGGCTGGCTCCGTACGTTTGGTCTGAGGAGATGCACATGAAGATAAAGGCGTCAAAGATGACTTCGTTCAATGGTGGTCATATGTCCTTGTTTTGGAGACAGAAAGAGTTTCTTGATGCTATGGAAGAATTCTTGGAATCTATCAGAAAGACCTAGCAGGCGTTTTCCGAGGATTTTGCCCCCGAAGATTCAAATTCGTATGGTGTTCTGCATAGCAGTTCTTGTCGTCGTTCCTTGGTAGCAAAAGCTCTCGAGAAACTACTGGGACTGAATGTTCGCAAGGCATAGTCGCAAAATAAGTTTCTAAGAAAAAATACAACTAGGAATCGAAGACAATAGAGAAACCTTCCTCGTTGATATCCTTCTCACTTTCCATCGCTTCGATGTTCCCAAGCAAAAGAATAGACTTCGTGATATTGTAATACAACAAGGAGAATTGTCGATTTACCCCGTGATAAACCATTAGAGTATTTCTCTTGCCCTCTGTAAAATGCCTAAATGTTGCAAACCTATTTCCAAAGACATCAAGGTAATCAACTATGGTTTCCTTGGTAACCTTACCGTATAAGTACATTAGAATTTGTTTGTGAATCGTTGCACCGGCAGTATCTGCTATTTTCTTGATTTCGTCTTCTGCGAGCTGCGCCAGGACCAATCTAAGAATATCGCCGCTTATGGAGAAAAACCCAAAGGTACGGTCATAAACTCCAAGCGTTAAGTAATGCTCAAGAATTTGAGAAACTAGAGAATTCAGGCTAACCTTTCGTTCTTTTGAGATCTCCCGAAGATCAGCAAGGGCACCTTCTTCCAGTCTAAAACTGATGGATTCGGTAGCAGATGACTTTGAAAGATCACTGGCTTGAAGAGACATATCCTCGGAATTGATGAATTCCGTTCTGCGCTTATATGTCGTAGCTATTTCAATCAGCTTCAGGGTACTGCATTTCCACGCATTCAGTTACCATCAGCTACATACGAATCATGGAATTTAAGTGCTAACATGTCTTTCTTGAAAAATGAGGCTCGTTTTTCCATTTTCAATAAGATTGCATTGGGAATAATTCTTGAACAAATTATCTATTTCGGACTTCAAGAAATACTTGATCCTTTCCTTTTCCCAAAGTTTAAGGAAACACATTTGGAATGTATAACCAACTATCTAACTTAGATAGACGGCTTCTGAAGCTTCTTCTGGAATCTGAAGGGGCTATTCCGACTCATGAATTGTCTCGGCAGCTGGATGTTCCGATCTCCACTGTTCAAAGAAGGCGGAATCGTTTGGAAGAGGAGTACATTTTGAAGCAATACTCGTTAAATCCGCTGAAGCTTGGTTACAGGCGAATCGACCTTTTGATCTATACGCGTGGTGGGGAAACGATGGAAGTTGCGAGAGCGCTAATGAAGCGCAATGAAGTCACTTTTGCTGCTCGTACAATCGGAGAACATACCATTGACCTGCGAATCGAGGTGTTTGTCAAAGACAATGCGATTCTCTTGAATCTTCTCGAAGAGGTAAAAGCAATGAGTGGAGTTAGGGACGTAGTATGGACTGAGGTTGTCGAAGAGATTGTGAGGAAAAGTCCACCAGATCCATTCGAAGTGTAGTATCTTGGTCTAGTAACTCAACAAAAAAGTACATTGAACATCGAATTTTTAATTTAAATTATTGCAGATTCTTGAACCTATTATTTTCATATTTCTCCTCTTTTTACATTGGGCGCTTTGGACAGAAAATCGGCATAGTAAATTCTAGAAGCTAAAGATGCATCCCTGCGAATCCGAAGAACGCAAGAATAATAACTACGATTACAACGACAACTATTACGCCGAGTGTTCCATATCCTGCTTTACTGTCTTTTCTCTTTAGTGCGAATTTCATGATTTTTCTATAAACCACATCTGTAGAATGCTAACTATAAGCACCCTCCGTTCAATTTTCGCTAGAATATCGAAGGTTAAGCTTCGCGTCTATTCTTGAATCACCAAGACAGCCTAGAGGCGAGATGTAAACGACTGATTTGTCGATCACGCGGAGATTCCGAGCACTTTTTCATTTGGAAACAATCCCGCAAGAAGGCTGGAATAAGGCGCGATCCCGCATTTGTCACATTGCGGTTGTGACGCATTCTCGTTCGCACTCCCCATGCAGCAAGGCGCTTTGATGTTGCCCTTGTAATCCAGAGCAAGGATGAGCCAGTTAGGACATTTGTATCCCCAGTTACCGCGTAAAAGTTCGAGTTGCTCTTTTGGATTTATTACGAAGTGGTTGTTTCGTTTGCTACGGTATTCAAGAATATCGTCAATGAGTTTGTTTCTCTCTTCTCCGAATGGAAGCCACAATGGGTCGTCGTCGATAAACGGAGTGTGGAACTGGATGCTAATCCGCTCTGCAATCTCGTCCCACTCGTGAATAACATCCATCAGAGTTTTGTGATTCAAGGTGTTCAAGGTCATGTTGATGTTAACTTTTCCCCCTGTAGAGGCAAAATTTTTCACGTTGTCTTTTATCCTCTGATATGTTCTTGGACCACGAATTTTGTTGTGCACATCTTCTGTTCCATCAATAGACACATAGTAGGATCCATTGATCGGCATTAATGGAAAAGTACCGTTTGTGACCACGCTCATTCGGTTTCTCAACTCTTCTGAAAAAATCTGAACTACATCCTTTCTGGTCATTGGCTCGCCGCCGACCACCGTGACGTTCTCTATCCTAAGCTTCTTGAAAGAGTTTTGAATTACCACTCTCCATTGTTCTGCGGTCAGTTCTCCAGCTGTCGGTTCTCTGGTTGCCCACCAGTAGCAGTGAACACATTTTAGATTGCACGTATTAAGAATGTCAGCCGACCCGAAGAGTGGAGTCTTTGTACCGTTTCTCAAATTGTTCCACCAATGAAAAAGGTCGCTTGCGCGGTTATCCTTAGTAAATTTGTAAAATGATTTGATGTAATCGGTCGGCTTTGGGTCAGAAGTTAGCCCGGGGAGCATTTTCACCAAATTTGGCAGATTAATAGCGTCCCGGTAAGCCATTTTCACTTTTTGTCCGATGGATTTTTTTTCCTTGAGTTTCAAATCCACAAAATTCTGATTTTGTCCTATTCTCCAGGTAGTAACCTTGTCAACGAACTTTCTTGCCAACTCTTCTTCTGACCAGTCAAAGTAGTCCCGATGAAATTGTTCGGAATCTAATAATTCTATCGTCAAAAAATATCGATCAACCCATTATCCTTCAACAGATTCGATTGACATTGAACATTATCCAAATCCTTACGCTATGCAAGGGAGAGCCGACCGGAAATAACGCGATGCCATTCGAGATAGCTGAGGATCTGGATTCTTAAATCTGCTCCTTTGCTACCAGCAAGGAGGGAGAATCCGATCCTTCTCAGTGTGGGGTCTAGCTCATGGTTGGTTCTTTTCAAACACTCAATTTGTTAAAAGATTCTCAATAAAAATGTAAAATTCACCAAAGCCAGAAATTTTGACCACTTGTCTCAATAATTTGCCATTTTGAGAAGTCATTACTAGAAAAGGAATCGGTGCCGCGGGACGGCTGGCTATCGACGCTTTGAAGATTTTGTCTATCTTGGCTTTCAGCTCATAGTTGAACGCTAACATTTCTACTAGGCTAAACGCAAGGACGTAATGACAATTGAGTTTAGGACCTCTCGCTTAGTCTAGAAAAGCGAGATTCCACCCGAAGATAAAGAAATGTTCTCAATTCACTCGCTTTTTTCGTAGTCATATTATACAATCTAGCTTGTATTATACGTATTTTCTAAATTGATTTATTATGCTGAATCCGGCGCGATCGCAAGGGGACACACTTTTCTGTACAGCAGAGCTTGAAACGAGCTCTGATTGTCGGATTACCATTGCTCGTGAGTTCTAGTGCTCTAAATCTTCATTCATAAACCGTTCATTCAGGCGTCGTGCTTTTCGTTCACAGGTCCAGTCGAAACACTGGTCAAGCGTTTCATCGAGTTCTCTCTGTAGACTCGCGAGGCAAAGAACAGCACGCCGATTAAAACAAAAAATGATACCACCTCTATTATCGACACTAGCGTGGGAGCTTTTATCGGTGTTACCAGTCCGAGCTGATCGCCTACCGTTACCACCAAATAGAGTATTGAACCCAAGACAGCAATTAGCGAAGCGATCCTAGGTTTGAAGAAAAGTAGAATCAATGAAACAATGTTTAGAATCAAGCCAAGAAAAAGGACAACCAACCACCTGAGTGAGGATGGATTGCCGAGTAAAGCTGACGCGCGAGTCTCAAAGACAACAGGAGATATCAAAAAATCACAGAAAACAAATACAATGATTAGTAATACGAGAATCTTCACGTTCTGAGTGAGCTTTCTCATTTTAGAGCTAAAACGTTATCGCTGATTGGCCCCCTAATAAATATCCGCTAACAAATATGAAAGCAGGTATTTCCATATTCTACGTCGCTTATTCGGGGCTGATCTATTTTTTCTTTAGAAACGGCGAATTTTCATAAGAGATATTAAGCGTAAGCAAAGGCGGGTTTGAATTGGATTGGGCTCTTTAGACCATACAACTAAACTATGGAATCCGGTTGAGGCAGAGAAATCAGATTCCCTCAACACCCACAACCTCAAGCTTCTGAAGACCCAACTTGCATACGTTAGAAATTCGATTTTTTACAAAGAGAAATTGAAGGATGTCTCCATAGACCTGATCGAAATCAGTCAGATAACGGCTTTCCCTTTTACAACGAAGGAAGAACTAAGAGCCAGCCAGAAATCGTCTCCTCCGTTCGGACTGCATCAAGCTTGCCATAGAGGCAGGATAAAGAGAATTTACATGACAAGCGGGACTACTGGAACTCCCAATTTCATCGGGCTCACTGAAAACGATTTGTCGGATTGGATAGAGTGTGCCAGCCGGTCCTACTGGGCTGCCGGATTCCGGCCGACTAACTGGATTGTCTCCGCCCTTGGGGCAGGACCATTTATTGCGGGCGTAACTTTGGACGGATGGCAAAATATCGGTTGCAGTCTAGTTCCAGTTGGTCCGGGCAGGACTGATCGAATAATTGCTGCATTTCAGGAGGGAAAAGCAGATTGTCTCGCATGCACTCCATCTTATGCCCTTTATCTTTTAGAGAGCTGCGAAAAAATAGGGATCGATCCAAAGCAGCTTGGCATAAGACGGATTCAATTCGGAGGCGAACCCGGCTGGGAAGAAGGCTTGAGGTCTCGGGTCGAGCGAGCCTTTGATTGCATAACGACTGAAAGCCTGGGCATGGGCGACGTCAGCGTAGATTTTTGGGGCGAATGCGAGGAAAGAAGTGGGATGCACTTTTGTGCTCAAGGTATCATCTATCCTGAATTAATTGATCCTGAGACCCTGGAGACGATCGAATGGAGAGAAGGAGAAATGGGAGAGCTCGTTTACACGCATCTGAAAAGAGAGTGTGAACCGTTGATCAGATTCAGAAGCAGAGATATTGTGAAATTGACGGGAATTGAATGTCCATGTGGCAGGACTGGCCCGATGATTCGTGTGCTCGGAAGGTCGGATGACATGTTCAAAGTGAAAGGAGTTAGTGTGTTTCCATCGAGCGTGAAAGAAATAGTAAGCAGATTTGTTCCAAAGGTAAGTGGGGCAGTTGAAATTTTGCTCAGACGTCCCGTGACCCAAATGAAATCTCCGGTTCAGATCAATGTAGAATATGGCTCTGAACCTGCAGATGCTTCTGGACTGAAGTCCGACATCGAAGAAGCAATTCATGCGAAACTTCTTTTCAGAGCAGATGTAAATCTGGTAGCCTATGGCACTCTATCAAGATCTGAATACAAAACAAGAATTGTCAGGTTAGTGGAGTCTTGAAGCATCCGGATTCTTTTGAAGATCTGATGAATCAATTAGCTATAGAGAATCTCCGGGGAATAAGATTTGGATTATAGTAGCAACAAATCCATCAAAGATCAGATGATGGCTGCTTCTTCAAAGTTCTCGCCCGACTATTGGGGAGAGATCTATCAGTCAGGCAAATTCCCTCATGAATACTGGGATGAACTGGGAAAAAGTGGGCTAATTGGTATTTTGATTCCAACAAAATGGGGAGGCATGAATAGAACCTTCATGGATTATCTCCTCGCTGTCGAGGAGACCGCGCACCACTTCGCTGGAATCGCTTCCTACCTCTATCTTAGCGGATCTCTTGTTTCAATGGTAATCGAGAAAAATGGGACCGATCAGCAGAAAGACGATCTTTTACCAAAATTTGCCAAAGGAAAAATGAAGATCTCGGTTGCTCTCAGTGAAGAGTCTGCCGGATACAACGCTGCTGCAATTGAAACAGTTGCAACTAGGTTAGATGATCATTATTGCGAAATAAATGGAACCAAGGCTTTCGTGAATAATGTAGATCAGGCAGATTATTTACTGGTGTTTGCTCGAACTAGTCCGCCAAATGAAGGATCCAGGTCTTATGGACTTTCTATGTTTCTTGTTGATCCCAAAGATCCGTCAATCAAAGCTACGAGACTAGACAAGCTGGGGATGGACTTTATCGGAACTTTTTCCCTTTACATCAAGTCTCTCAAAGTCAATTACGATCAAGTTATGGGAGAAATTGACAAGGGCTGGTACAACATTGCTGAAAACTTCATGCTGGATAGAATTGCAACGTCTGCCTCATTGATCGGAACGGGAAGGCTCGCGTTAGACACTGCCGTAAAACATGCAGCCACCCGGAAAGTGTTCGGAAAGATCATTGGATCTAATCAAGGTATTCAATTTCCCTTGGCTGATTCTTTTGCAAAACTTGAGGGCGCCGAAGCTCTAATGTTTAAAGCTGGCTCAATGGTTGATCACAAACAGAACTTTAGCCAAATATCGAACTATGCTTTACATTCGTCAGCAAACGCGGCGATTGCGGCGGCCGAGTCTGCTCTGAGAACATTTGGAGGCCATGGATACTTGAAAAGCTATCATGTAGAGCGATACTGGCGAGATGTTAAGGTTCATAAGATTCATCCAATCTCCGAGGAATTGTTACTTGCAAGTATTGCTGAGAAATCACTGGGTCTGCCAAAATCGTATAATTTCTAATCCCTTAGACTTTATTTGAGCATGAATTTTGAACCTTGGATTTTGATGAAACAGACAATCAGGTCTTGATGCGGGAAGCGATCAATCAGCTTTCAGTCAATTTTCCAGAAGCTTACTGGCGGGAGCACGATGAGAAAGCTGAATTCCCTCAAGAATATTTTGACGCCCTTGCCAAGGGCGGATGGTTCCAACTAAATGTTCCTGCCAGATCAGGAGGAACTGGTCTTGCTCTAACCGATGTTTCAGTAGTAATCCACGAAGCTTCAAGGTCGATGGGTATGTCCGCGGGAGACCTGATTATGGCGATTTGCGTTTTCGGAATTCAGACGATCAAAACTTTTGCATCAGCTTCCATCAAAGATAGAATTCTCAGAGAGTTGGGATCGGGTGAACATATTGTCTCGTTCTGTTTAACAGAACCCGGTGCCGGCGTAAATTCTACGGACATTGTAACATCCGGGACAAGAGAAGGCGACGGATTTGTGCTCAATGGCCATAAGATCTGGTCCACTCTACTTCACAAGTCGTCTCTGGTAATTTTGGCCACAAGGACTACACCCAAAGAGAATGTCACTAAGAAAACAAATGGAATCACCTTGTTCTTGATCGAGAAAGGGAAACTCAAGCGTGGAGAGATTAGAACTAAAAGGATCGATGATATCTCAATGCGATGCCTGGGCTCGAATGAAGCGTTTTTCGAAGATGTTTACGTCCCATTTGAAAATGTGCTTGGAAAAGTGGACGAAGGCTGGAATGTACTTTCAACTCTTCTGAACGCAGAGAGAATTTCAACAGCTTCCATGAGCGTGGGTCTTGGGGAGCTGGTTTTGGGCAAGGCTGTTAACTACGCAAGAACACGGCACGTTTTCGAAAGGCCTATAGGTACTAATCAAGGAATCCAGTTTCCTTTAGCTGACAGCAAAGTGGAGCTGGAAACCTGTTGGGCGATCACAAAAAAAGCCGCATGGCAGTTCGATCACTCTGTGGACAGCGCTGTATCTGCTAATGTCGCCGCTTATCTGGGTGCCAAGGCTGCATTCCTCGCTTCAGACAGAGCAATTCAAACTTATGGCGGTATGGCATTTGCCAAGAGTTCTGACATCGAAAGACACTGGAGAGATTCAAGGTTATTTCGAGTCGGACCAGTTCCACAAGAAATGGCACTCAGTTTTCTTGGGCAGCACGCGCTGGGACTACCAAGAAGCTTCTGATCTCAGATAATTTCTTGCATATCCTCGCTCGCGTAATTTGAGCCCACGAGCGGAAATCAGAATGATTTCTCGATAACTAAGTCTTAATTGCTGTTTGTTTCAATGTCTTTGCCAGCCATGCCTTCTTTGTTTATTGTTGTTCAACCCAGGGAATCTGATGAGAATGCCGTTGAACTTTTGAAACGCCTGATAGAAAAAACAGACGTAAAAACAGGGCCGAATGCTAAAGGCCCCGACCCAAATACATTCATCCTTTCTTTCCACGACGTCCCTGATGATAAGTTAAATCGAATTATTTCTGATTCCAAGCAATGGGCCGACGACGCGGGTTTTCTTTTCTTGGTGTACAAAGACGTTGTGCATTCGAGCGTGTCTATTCAAAATGGCACAATCGAGAATGAAAATGTCACCGTTGTCTCGCTATTGGAGCTGGAATGAAAGCGAAAAATCTTTTTTTCAAATTTCAAAATGGGAAGTTTGTACAGATTTAGCAGAAAGTCTCATGCTCTAAAGATTCATTCCGCACCCATCATCCATCCCCGAAACGATATTTCCCGCTGGTTAAACGATTCTTTTGATCGAGCAAGCTACTGGTAACCTCATGAATTCCCCGTAACGGTGAGCGGCACTAATGACTAGGTCTTCGTCAACAATCTCATCAAATAGTGATGCTTCAATCACGGTTGCACCTTTCTTGATCTCGCGCCTCCAGCTCCCCACGACCTTTCCTCCAGTAATGATTGGAGAGTTGAACAATACGAGTTTCCTGTTCTGCATAGCTCCCATACGTGACTTGTCGAATGAGGCGTACCCTACGAAGAATTCATCAAATGTTGGAAGCAGGAAGGCTTTGTCCGAAACTACAGTATCATGATTCATCGACCCAAGGAACCAATACGTCCTTCCATCGATTTCTTCACGGGTAAGGTTAGGGTTACACTCCAGACCGGCTTTTGCATCAACCATAGTTAATCCTGACCACCACACAAAATCACGAAGTGTCGCAGGACCGTGACCGGTAAAGTATCGTTTAACAAGTTCGCCCAGCGCCTGTTTCCTGTCCAAATTCTTGCTTTGAGGCGCGCGTTCATCAAGAAGTGCATAAGTAAACTGTTTTCCGCGACGCGGTCCGCTGCAGATTAAAGCATCCATCTCTGCCCGCATAATCAGATAGATGAGGTGCAATCCTTTTACCCTAATTCCAGCATCCGTAAGTGCCTCCGCAATTTCTGTTCTAGTAAGATATCGTCGTCCTTCGAGAGCTCTGGCGATAATATTGTTGCTTCGCAAGAAAATCGAACTGTCGAGTTTAAGCCGGCGGTACATGTATGCGTTGGAGGCATTCACTCGAGGCGCGGTTAGTTCAGCCATCCAGCGAATGTCAGAGGGAGCAACGAAATGCCATGTAGGTCGCATTACGTGCGTCCGCAATATAGTACCCTTATTGAATGTCCCTTCAATTGATTCATCCGTGGCATTCTTCATCCTTAGAGCGAGGGCCCATTTAGCGCCATGATAGTCCTGCGCCTGCACTGCACCAAGCCAGGATACAACTTCAGCGGGCGATCCAACCTGATTCCGGGATAAAAGTTGCTGGGAAAGTCTATGCTGAGGAAGATCCTGCAGACGAAGTGGTTCGGTTATGTTGATCTCCCCGGTGTCAATGTAATATCAAGTGAAAAAAAGCTCGCGGCCTTCATATGTTGATCTCTAAGATCTTTTTGGAATGTCCCGGACAATTTACTCCAGCAACTAACACTTTGTCTTTGATTCGACACCGAGGAATATCTCTTCAAAATGTGAACAGGACGTTCAAGCAATTAAAATGATTATCAGTTTAGGGCATTATTCGATTATCGATATGTTTGACTTTTATGGAACAGTACGTTCTTTGGCAGTCCCTCATATGATCCTTGAAGATCGTATAGATGTCAATCATTTTTTGGGGGCTAACCCGATAGGACTGGCGTCCTTGTCGACGATGATGAACTCTAAATCCTCAGCAACCGCGAAAACTTCGTTTTCTATTTCTCTCGGTGCATATCTGGCACGTCTGGCGACCGCTAGGAGGGTCGCTTGATAGATCGCTTCTTTTTGAAGCTGTTTAATTGCTCGAGTGACAACGATTTTCTTGAATTCGTCGATTCTACTTAGTGGGACGTAAAGATTCTTTCCTGTTCTTGCACGCACGATTTGCTCGTCGTCATAATAGTATAACCATACCGGTCCTGCGTTTTCAATTGTAACAATTCTCTCAATAAGATGCTTTTCAAAAGTTCTGGCCAGTCGGGACTTCGATCCTACCTTTGAGTACCCATGTTCAGTTACGGGGCCATACTTTTTGACCCATTCCGCTGTTTCTAATTCGGATGCGCTCATACCTGCGTAGTCAATCAACTCAGTCATGATATGACTTTTGATTCGCAGACTCAGCACGACTCGATTCCCCTCATAAAATTCTGAAGCGCACCCCCAAAAAAAGAACAGATCACTCTCGACTCCAAAACACAACTAGTTATTCCGACCAAATAGCAGAAGATGAAATCAAAAGATCATTTGAGCGAAATAGATGATGACGTACAATCGATTCCCCTCGAAGTAATCAATCCTCCAATAGAATGGCGAAGAATCATTGAAGCAAACATTGACATCCTAGCGCAAAGTATGGCGGAGAACGGCCAACTTCAATCGATAGGACTTGTTCCGGCAAAGGAACGCGGAAGGTTTGACCTAAAATGGGGCGAGACCCGTCGTCGTGCCGCGATAAAACTCGGCTGGAAAGACATCAAAGCGAACGTCCTCCATAATCTGAGTCCGGCGCAGGCGAATCTCGTAACTCTGGAAGAGAACTTGGCCAGAAACGGGTACTCCTGCGTCCTAGAGGAAGCGATCGCTCGGGCAAAGCAAAAGGAGCTATACATACAGCTCCATCCTGAGACGAGACGTGGTGGAGATCGGCACACGAGTGTAGCAAATCCGAATCCTTCGGTTATGATTCCACCTTTCACGGTCGCTGCTGCTAAATCTTCAAACCAGAGCCGCGACAAAATAGAATTACTAGTGAAGATCGGGAATAAACTCGCCCCTTTCGCCAACAAGCTTTATGATACACCATTAGAGGACAACTTGACCGAACTCCTAGCTCTCGCTCGGTACGAAGGCGACCTAGAGCCTGTTATTCAAAAATTCGAAAACGGAAGTGCGTCTACTGTGGCTGAGGCTGTGGGTGCTACTATTGCCAGCCCTGGCAGCGTCCAGCTACCAGGTAGCGAGGTTCCGCAAATAGTCGACACTAACCATGCTGAAACTAGTGTATCTGCTCATAGGCAAAATGTCGTTAAACCCGAAACTATCACGGCTGTTGATGATTCGAGGATGAAAAACGAATTGGGGCAAGACAGCGACCCGAGTTTAGAACTTCGAATTAATGGGATCGAAGAAAGGCTAGCCTGGCTAGAGAATATCCCCCAATTACTCGCTGACCAAATCGAAGATTCATCCGACCCTGGCGAAAAGAACCTCCCAAGCGGTACCAACATATGGATCCTGTTCTGGAAAACAAACGACCTGTTAGAAATGCAGCAGGAATTTGTACATCGTAGTGGCTTCAAGTGTCCTAAATGCGATTCAAAATACCTGAGGGAACTGAAAATTTGTGGAGATTGTGGGCAGAAGTTTTCAGTTGGGTATTCTGTAAAAAAGAAGTAATCTGGTTACTAGATTTGAGTACCAAATCATGAAAAAAATTCCTGATCGAATCCCAGAATCAGATGAATCGTCTGACGTCAAGTCGAAGTTTCACAGTATCGTAATGGGTCGAAGTTGGCTACATCTTCAAGCAGTTCTGTCTACAATTGTGATGTTTAGCCCCATGGTATTTGCTGACTTGCACTAGTATTGCATACTCGTGACGTTGCTCATTTTGACCACATCTTTTTTCAAAGAGAGGTTTCGTGTCGCATGTTCTTGCGAAATAGAAAAAATGATCGCACAAGATCCCACAGAACAGAAGACCACAAGAGTCAAGGTCACGAGCAGTAGAATAGCTATAGAATCGAATCAGCGGACTAGACAGGTAAACAGTTCCCATGGGGAAAAATCAACGAGACGAAAAAAGATAGTTGAAACCGAGATTGGAATTGCAAAGGCTCCTGCGAGGAGGAGCCCGGAAATTCCTATTCTTATGGTCTTGGCACGTTCACCGGTATCGGGTGTGAAAACGGCTGACGTCCTAAAAGAACTAAAGAGCCCGAACTGGTTTCCTGAACTTTCATTATCCGATCTCAGCGCGCGGTACCCGGAATCTAAGAAGAAAGTTGTAGATACCATAATAAAATTTGGCAGAAAGCGACTAGTGATCAGAGGAGAGATCTATCCATTGAGTCCCGAAAATCCAACGGGAATTTGGCGAATAACACAAATTGGGCTAGAGAGACTCAAGAAAGAGCGAGCCAGCTGGTTGCCAAAGTATTCCATCTATACTAATAGAATAGTCGAAGTGTAATTTTTGAAAACGTCTCTCCACTATGGAAATTTTGTAGTACATATGCGTATTACAACAATGCAAGGTGTCGAGTAAAGGGGGCCTCTAAAGTAACACTCAAACCGAGATGGATCCATCCTTTGAACTTTCGAGCGCAGGACAAGGAAACTCTGGATGCCGCAGTGCAAATCGCAAAGGATCAAGGTAGTAACTTGACGGAAATTATTAGAATTGCCCTTAAGGAGTACACAGAAGCTAGAGCAAAGACGACTGCGATCACGAGGATTGACGACTTTCTAGACAAGTCGAGAGTCAATCCACAGCTCGTTGAAGTTTTGAACCCATCCATACTCAAGGAGTGGCCCGACGGCGAAGCGATCAGATTCGCAAAGTTACTAAGGGCTCGTATGCAGGAAATTGATTTTGAATTAAGGCGACGAGGCTTTTACTTCGATTGGCGGTAGGCAATTATCTCAAGTTTTCAATTGTGAATTGGGTGCTTTCAGTCACATAAGAGCTCTTGGCATACTTGACTGATAGTCTTCAACCTTGTACTCTAGGCGGCCGTCAAATAGCTTTGGGCAGAATCATTTCTATGACAGTCCCCTTGGTGTAATCCCCCTCGACCCTATTTTTGACCACAATTTTCCCGTGGTAGCGGTCCGACACGAGCGCGTGGACTATTGACAGTCCAAGCCCACTGCCCCTAGCGCTCTTCAAGTACCTTGTAAAAATATCGGGTTTGAGCTCGTCCGCAACCCCGTGGCCGTAATCAATCACGGATATTTTGTAGTCGGTTCCATTTTCTTCCGGACTGATCTGAACTTCCACGCGGACGTCCTTTCCATCCGTATATTTTGCAGAGTTGGAGAATAGATTGAGGAAAACTTCTTGCAACATATCGTCAGCAAGAACAGTTGTGTCATTACCGTCCGATTTTTTCAGAACAATCTCTTTTTCCCTCAGGGACTTTTTGACCACTCCAAGAGCGTTATCAATAGTCTCCCCGAGATTAACCGGGATCAAGCGCACGTTGCTCCCTTCCGCAAGGATTTTGCCCATCTTCGCCGCCCGATCGACGAGTCGCGTTGATCCGTCAATTGAGTTGATCACCGAATTCACAAACGGTCTCAATGACTCCGGTGGAGCGCTGCCAATCTCTTCATCCAGAAGCTCTGCGTTCAGCCTCGCCGCTTGATTGTAATTTCTGATATCGTGCGCGAGAATGTCCTGGAGAAGCTCCGCTTCCATCCTGCTCCTCCTCTCTTTCTCGAGCAAGACCTCTTCTCTTTCCCGTTCCGCAACCTCTTCCCACATCCTCTCAAAGAAGCGGATGTTAGCCTTGACCGTCGAGCCTCGAGACGAATAAGTTGCAACCCCTATCGCATCCACGAAATTCTCCCTAGAGTCGTCCTGCTGCTCGATGATAAGAGATCGCGTCCGGTCCACGACGAGGATCGTCACGGTATTCAAACCCGTTGCTTCGCGGATTGCCTTGTACTCGATCAGATCATCAATCAATTTGGTAGAGGATTGTGATCTTACTTTGTCCGTTTTCGCCGGATCTCCGCCACTTCCTTCGTAGACAGCTGGCGCAAGCACCCGGACCTTCACTCCGCGATTCAAGACGGCGGTACGCATCGCGTCGATTATTCCGATTTTTGCCTGGCGTCTGTAGGCATTCGAGGTCGGCAGAAGAAGAAGTATTTCCTCACTTGCTTCGTCTACCATACGCCGGTACAAATCCCGCACCTCGCCCCGATTGCGGATTATCCTCACCCTGGGCTCTTCGATACCATCCTCGATTTCTTTGATCCTCATGCGCGCATCGATGCCGCTCTTCCACTGCTCATCGAAGATTGCAGAATAGTGCTCAACGTATCCAGGTTCATTGCTGAATAGCGCGCTGTTGTTTAGAGCACCTCCTTCCAGCTGGGCCAGCGTCACACCAACTTCCTTCTCAGACAGCCCAAAGCTCTCGGTCGGAGCTTTATCCAGGTGCCGGATTTCTATTCCCAGATCGAGAAATCTCTTCGCAGCTTCTATGGAACTTTCATCTATCGTCGTGAGCCACCTTATCCCTTCATGTTGACCTCTACGGCGTTTCTCGAGTATCTTATTCAGATCCTGAAGGGTGTGATTTTGCGCATATAGTAGTCCGCCCGAAACGGACGATATCGAGTAGCGCCTTGATCCGGCTCCCATCCGCCTCGTTTCCGCAAGAATTTGATCTGGATCTCGAATTATCCTCGTCTCGTAGCGGGGCGTTCCTTCCTCAATTTCCCTGAATCTGATTTCGGCCGGAGTCGCCTTGTCCCAGAGCAGATCAAACACGAACTGATTTTGCTCTACAATGGCAGGCAGATCACTCCATACTAACTGCAATTTGCCGGTGTTTGGAACGCTAGCGGCAGCCCAGTACTGCCTGTGTCTGTCCGCAATCGCAAAATTTCCTTTCAGTTTGTCCAAGTGACGGAGCTTGAATCCAAATTTCCCAATAATCTGCCTGCAATACTGGATGTTGTCGCTTGTGATTTCGGTTACGTACCGGATTTCAATGCCGCGGTTTTTGAGATCACCAAACATCCTTTGAAAAATTTCGTTTTCCGCAAATATCTGCGGGACTTCTTTCTCGCCGTAGCCGCAGAACAGATTTTCAATCTGTGCTAGCGTTTGCAACGACAGATCAAGAGCGTTTTCTTCACCTTCAACGACTCGAGTGGTGGGCGGCTGTTGAAAATGTGACTGTTTTGCTTCTTCCGGGAACTGCTTTCCTTCCAATTGCAATGCTGCGCACTCGATTTCTTCTGATTTGTTGAACGGGTCACAAATTTCAAATTGGAATGGGTCTGAGGCGCACCAATTCCAGTTTAGAGAAAAATTTGCGACCGGATCTGGGCCTCGTCGTATTCGGTTTAAAAGTTATGATAGAACAATCTTCTAGTTCTGATTTTTGTGTACACCGGTATGGACTTAATGCCGGGCTATTGTAACCACTAGCTTTTTTGTTAACTCGTGTAAATTCGTACCATCAATCCAGACAGTCGTTCACCAAAAACGGAAAACTGAACCCTAATCATTCTCGAAGCAAAGCGGCGCAGGCGGATGCTTTAGGCCCGCTTTAGAAACGATCCAAAGGACTTGTCGAATATTTCCAAGGCCAGCTCTGCTTCTTCCTGAGTGATCGTAAGGGACGGCATTATCCGGAAAACGTTTCCCCTTAGTCCGTCGTAGGCCGTGAGCAGACCGTTTTCATACGCAATCCGGTTTATCTTTACGATCTCCTCCAAGGCGGGTTCTTTTCCGGAGCGGGATTTCACGAGCTCGATCCCGATCAAGAGACCCACTCCTCGTACATCGCCGATTAGTTCGTATTTTTCCATTAACGCTCTAAATCCCTTGAGAAGCAAATTTCCGACAGTTTCCGCGTTCCGGCAGAGATTGTTCTTTTCAGTGAACTCTATTGCGGCCAAAGCGGACGCGCAGCCGAGCAGGTGACCTGCGCCGGTAATGGCAAGAGATCCCTTCGGCAGCTTCATAAGATCCTCGCGTCCGATGCACGCGCTCATAGGGAGGCCGTTGCCAAGCGGCTTTCCCAGAAGAGTAATGTCGGGTTCGACGCCATGATGTTCCATTGCAAACATTTTTCCCGTACGGCCAAAACCGGTCTGGACTTCATCCAAGACCAGAACTATTGAATGTCTGTCGCAGATTTCACGCAGTCTCTTGAAGAAGTTTGTACTAGGCACAACCACTCCGCCGTCTCCTTGGATGGGCTCGACGAACACCGCGGCAGTGTCTTCCGGAGGAACGGTTGTTTTGAAAACGAAATCCTCCAAAAAGTCAAGAGCTTTCATCTCGCAGTCGTCGCAATCCGGACCGAAGGCACACCTGTATGGATACGGATATGGCACGTGCGTGACGCCAGGAACCAGCGCACCCATTCCCTTCACCATCGAAGCGCTCAGACCCTGGAGAGCGGTTGCTCCTATCGAGGTGAGACCGTGGTTTGATCCGATGAAGCTGATGAACCTTTGACGGCCCGTTGAGTACCGGCTGACTTTGATCGCGATCTCGGCCGCGTCAGCGCCGGAAAGGCCGAAGAAGCATTTCTTATGCGAGGAACCCGGAGTCATGCGGACCAGTTTCTCTGCTAGCTCGCTGACGAGGCTGTGGTAATAGTAGCCCGGTATTGCGGAATAGATGAAATCGTTTGCCTGCTGGATTATTGAATTGAGGACATCCTTGTTTTCCAAACCGACGTTCATCACCGCGGCGCCCGAGACGAGATCAAGGAACACGTTTCCGTCGACATCCTCGATATAGCTCCCGCTGCCACGTTTTGGGACAAACGGAAGGTAACGCCAGTTCGATTGCATGAGGTATTTTTCGTCTTTCTCGATTACAGCCCTCGCTTTTGGTCCCGGCAGCTCCGTGATTACTTTGGGTACTACCACGATCAGCTCCAGAGATTTCTGTTACCTAATAACTTTGCACGTCCCAAGATACGATTAAATGAATAGCAGCAAAACGGGAATCCGCAAAAAATGTCTGCAGATGTTAATCGAAAAATTCGCGTGGGCGATGTAAGCTCCAGTCCGGGAAAAAAGCAGTCTGGTCACCTAAAGGTCGGTGAGAAAGCAGCTTCTTCGATCGAACTTCCGGTTACAATAATTCAGGGAGATTTGCCAGGACCGACGCTCGTAGTTTTAGCCGGTGAGCACGGCTGCGAATATTGCGGGATTTTTGCGGCGGTCCATGTGATAAAAGAGGTGCAGCCTGAGAATATCAAGGGAACGCTTGTTGTTCTCCCGCTTGCAAACCCACCGGCTTTTGAGGAGAGAGCACTTTTCGTAAACCCGATAGATGTCGTGAACCTTTACGCTTCGTACCCCGGATCTCCCGATGGAACAATCTCGCACATTATGGCGCACAAGATTTTTTCAGAGGTCGCTTCAGTTGCGGATAACTTGATTCACCTCCACGGCGCGGACTATAACGAGTCGCTTGTCCCATTCAACTATTACGCGCACACTGGCAACCCAAAAGTGGATTCGATGTCCCGGAAGATGGCGAGCTGTTTTCCGGTCGATTACGTGCTGGAAGCTGAAAAAGCGGCGGACGTTTCAACGGGCTCACCCAAGGGAACTTCATACGCGGCGACCGCAGCGGGAACGCTTTACGGCGAAGCATCGGCGAAAGGGATTCCGTCCACGATGTGCGAAGCCGGAAGAGAGGGGAAGATCGAGGAGGAGTTTGTTTCCATACACAATAATGGAATAATGAATGTGATGAAACTGCTGGGGATGATGACCGGCGATCCTGCTCTAAGAGAGCACCAGACGAAGCTTACTTCACCGGTTCTCGTGTCCAACCACCGGGCGGGAATATTCCATGCCAGTGCAAAAATTGGCGATGCAGTGGCAAAAGGGCAGACCATCGGGGAGATTTTGAATTTCACGGGCGACGTTCTGGAGACGATAACAAGCCCGATCGATGGAATGATCGTAGACAGGATAAATTTCGCGGCTGCGGATGCCTTCCCGACGCAAAAGCAGCCATACCTATTTTACATTGCGAAGACAAACTAGCTACAAGCTACCCGGACATTTTTGGTAACTTCTACTAGTTTCTAGCAAAAACTCAGTTGCGATTAGAAAATCTGAGCAAAATTACAAGACTGTCCGTCGATTGTTAATGTTAGTCGACGTGATAACTATTGGGAAATAAGGGAGAGATTACCAGTGCTCTTGGTGTCTAATTCATTCTTTTCCGAAGAGCAGCCGCCGTAGTCAGGTTCCTCATCCTAAACATTCTAGAAATTCGCAATGACGTACACGATATGGTTGTTGAAATTTCATTTGTTCCTTGCAATCAATCCCTCAATCTTAGATCTAAGAATGAGAGTTCCTTATGCGATCAACCTTCTAATCTGAATCAGATCGCGATTGGAAATTTGTCTTAATCTTGTGAAGTTCAGATGGTTGAGATGAATAAGCTTGGTCCGGACGAGTTTCTGAAGGGAATCAATGTTCACGCCCCTGAATTCCGAGATAACACAACTGCAATACTGGACTTCTTGAAGATCACCCCGATTCAATGGGTCAGGATCCACCCGTTGCCCTCAAGACGTCTGGGATCAACCAACCTCGCGGGTGTGTCGTATCTAGATGCAATTGTCAAGTTTGCGGAGGCAGGATTCAATCTAATTTTACCGATAGACGTCGGAGTAAAGGAGAACGTAGGCACACTTACAATATCTCGATTGATGAAGTTCGTAGACGAGTCCTACTACCAGTCACTCAGGGCAGTCAAACTGATAGAAGCAGCCATTTCGAAATCAAATATTAGGGTGATTTACGGTATTGAAAATGAAATTGATACAAAGGAATGGATTCTGCAATCAATGCCCGGCGTAGGTTGGAGAGAGGGAACTCTTGCTTGGCTGGAGCTTTCAGTTGACGTCGACCTCAAATTCAAAAGATTACGCAGAATTTTCGATGGAATCAAAGATGCTTCACCTGATAGCACAACAATGGTCAATTTCGAGGCCGATGATCCAAAAGATTCATGGACTGCTTTCATGACCTTCTTGACCGGAGCGGGGGTAGTCTTGTCAAAGCTTGGCATACTGGAAAGGAACGCTCACCGGCGCATCAATGATTATCGAATAGACATAGCACGAGCCATCAAGAAACTGAAGGTCGACATAATAGGGCTTGATTCATACCCCAATTATTTCAGAAAAGTGCCAACGAAGGGAAAGGAAATAGGACCTAGAGTGGATGAAGTAATTAGGCAAGTAGGAAAGCCAGTCATCAATGCAGAGTTCGGTTATACTATTCATGAACCAGTGTCCAAGAAATTCCGGCGACAGGAAATATCAAGAAAGTACTATGCCCGCCCAGACCATCAAAAGAATTTTTTCGAGAATGCTCTGACTTCAATTGAATCATCTTCTAGCCAGGGAACATTCCCTTGGGTATTGATGCTCGACCCCACGAGATCTTACCGTCCGGTTGAGGAGAACGGATTCACGCTGCTAAGAACCGATCACAACAATGCCTTCAAATCCGTTCCAGCCTTGACATACTATAATGAATGGTTGAAGGGTATCAAGGGGAAGGTAGCAAGAGGGGACTTTGCAGAGGCCCATGAAAATCGTACAGGTGACGAGGAACCGAGACGATCTGACATTATCGGCAATGATATTGGATCAATTCTTTCATTTTTCAGGCGAAGCAGACGCTGGGATGATAATTACATGAGAAATAGAGGGAAAGATACAACCTGATGCAATTTGGTAACCATCTGACATAATTTTCTGCACCTCAAACATTCCAAAGTTTTTTCTTGAGATCCAAGCGTTTTCTTCATTAGCATAAGTTATTGCAGTACATTGACCCATTCTCAAAAATCACCTCTTGGCGTTTTGATTCTTCACAATTACTACAGAATGCTTACTGCGGTGAGCGACCTTGTCGGGAACACTACCAAGAAACAGACTTGCAATTTTTCCTCTACCTCTCGTCCCGACCACAATAAGGTCGGCATCGACTTCATCGGCATAATGGACGATTTTGTCCGCAGGATCGCCGTGAAGTACCTTTGATTCTAGGAGCAATCCAGAATTCTTCGAAAAATAAGCATCAATCACCCTTTTGTGAAGTTTTTCGAATTGTTCATCTCTTTCTTCCAAGTAATCTTCATCGATTTCACCTTCAGGGACATGTTCAGGAATGGAAACTACACCTAGAAATATTACATCTAGTCTTGTCCCGTCAGATAGTTCCGAAGATTCTTTAGAGACTTGATCGGCATACGGAGAATCATCGATAGCCACCAGGATCGTCCTCATTCGAATGTCTCACCAGTCACTCTCAAAATTCGAAAGTACTTGAATTGATCACACGACAAATCAATTCCAAGACCGAGACATATCATGTAAGACTCGTTTGTTATTTTGCAGCTTAAATTACTGAAACGTCACAATAAGATGAACTGGATTAAACCTGTATCAGCTACAAGCGATAGACTTCGTATATCTTGCAACTTTCTGTTATACTGTGACAGAAGCCCAAGAACCAAAATTCACCCGATTCTTTGAGGTCTGAACCGCCCTAGCGACCGATCTTGTTTAGCAGATTTACTGGTACATAGTTGTTGTGTTCCAGACATCTCCTGATCAGTGACTTCAGATGATAAATTACAATCATGATAAGTTCGTACCCGGAAGATCATTCTTCGCGATTCGAATATTGGCAAAAATCATTGGAGGATCATCAACAAGCATCAGAAGTAATTCTACTGGCGAGGCGGTCAAAACGAATTGAAGAATTATAGTAAGATGTTGTTCACAGTAAGGAATGGCTAGAATAAAATTGAGTGATATGTTCCATTTCAGCAACCATGGACCGTGAATTCCCCAACTTGTCGGAAATGGAAAGAACTTACAAAGCTAGACTAGTCATGTCAGCAAAGAATTCTTTTGAGGCAGCGCAATTCGTGGAGAAGCTCGTCAACCTCGCAAACAAAGAGGGGTTGCACATTCTGGTCGATGATATCGAAGAGCTAATTTACTGATGTAGTGGCTATGGCTAGAAAAACATTCAGGCTGTGGTCTAATGAGAAATGAGGAAATTTCCCGGTACAATAGTTCGTTACTTATTTGACATTGAGGATCGGCTGATTTCGTGTTTTTCGCAAAATTACTGGATGAAGTGCTACTAAACTCCCAAAACAGTCAAATAGCTTGAAGAATGTACTTTAATCACCGAGGCAGTACCGAGTGTCAAAGAGCTCGCGGGTGGACTATGTTGACAAATTTGCCGAAAGCTTGATGACGAAAGATTCTTCAGAAATTGAAAGGGATCTCGCACAATATTATTTTGATCTTCTTTTTATTCAGACGCAAATAGAAGTGAGTCGCGCCGAAGATTCTGATGCAAAGTCAATCATCCAAAATGGCGAAAAAAGGTTATCGCGATTGCAAATGAAGATTGAAGCAATGAAAAAGGAACTTTTAAACAGAAAAAATTCCACCGTTCAACAGAAAGAAGGAAGTTAAAAATAATCTCCTTTTTCTCGTAACTGAAACTCTTTGGGCAAAGACAAGTTGTTATTTCCTTCCTAATTCGTAGCCCCGAAGACATTTGCTGTAAATTCAATCACGAGATCATCGTAAATTTTTCTGATTGTGTTTGTCTGTTAAGGACCAGTATCTTGCCCGAGGATAAGAATATCGAATGTCTATTAACAAGCGGTCGAAGCCGAAAACTGCCCTAACCAAAGAGGGTTTTTGGATTGTATATCACGAAGGTCGAGAACCGATTCTTGTAAGTTATTTATCATGCTAACAACAATCTCATAATGAAATGAGCCTGAATTACGCCGAAAGATTGGGTTGTCATCGGACAATCCAATACGAAAAAATACAATCTACTGGTGATATTTCTGGAAGCCGTTATCAAAATCAAGTCAGCCACACCTGATGATTCCCGAAGAGCCGCGCTCCCCATCATAGAGGCTGGTTCGAATCGTCCGCCAGATTCATATCACGTGCTAGCAAAACCCACTGGCGCGATCTGCAACCTAGACTGCCAGTACTGCTTTTTCCTGTCTAAAGAAGAGCTATATCCGGGTAGCAAGTTTCGGATGGATGACGAGCTTATGGAGTCGTACATCCGGCAATTAATTCAATCGCAACATACTGACCAGGTCGTTGTTGCTTGGCAGGGTGGCGAACCTACGTTAATGGGACTAGAATTCTATCGCCGAGCTGTTGCGATTGAGAAAAAATACCAGAGACCCGGTGTCGAAATTCTCAATACAGTTCAGACAAATGGGACACTGCTCAATGGCGAATGGTGCGATTTCTTTTCCAAGAACAACTTTCTCGTCGGGCTCAGCTTGGACGGGCCGAGGGAGATGCACGACAAGTACCGGGTCGACAAGGGCGGCAATCCTACATTCGACAAAGTAATGAAAGCTGCAAAACTAATGCAAAATCACAGTGTCGAATTCAACATCCTCACTACTGTGAATTCCGCCAACGAAGATCATCCACTGGAAGTCTACCATTTTCTTCGAGATGAAGTTAGAACCCATTACATCCAATTTATCCCCATAGTGGAGAGAATCAATCTTGACGGACGGACTGGTTTGCAAGAAGGAACACAGGTAACGACTCGCTCCGTCGGATCAGTTAAATGGGGAAGATTTCTTACCGAGATATTTGATGAGTGGGTTCGCCGGGACGTCGGCCGTATCTTTGTGCAAATGTTCGATGCTGCCCTTGCTTCTTGGGTCGGCGCCCCCACTAATCTATGTATTTTTTCGGAAACATGTGGTGATGCACTAGCGCTCGAGCATAATGGCGACTTGTACTCTTGCGATCATTTTGTCGAACCAAAATATCTTCTCGGAAATATCAAGAAAGAAAAAATGATCGAGCTAGTCGCTTCTGATACTCAAAGAAAGTTTGGAACCGACAAAAGGGACACCCTTCCTCAGTACTGCCGAGAGTGCGAAGTACGGTTTGCTTGTCACGGCGAGTGCCCTAAGAATCGATTCATTAACACACCTGACGGAGAGCCCGGTCTAAATTATCTCTGCGCCGGATACAAATCATTCTTCAACCACGTAAACGAGCCGATGACCATCATGGCTGGGCTGCTGCGAAATAATCGAGCACCGGCAGAGATAAGTACGATCTTAGCCGCGCGAGAAGGACGCCTCAAAAACGACGGCATGGGACGTAACGAGCCATGCTTTTGTGGGAGCGGGATTAAATATAAGAAATGCCACGGCGATGTTTCTAACCCTTTAAATTGAGTACTTTTTGCAAAAAATTATGCGAGATTCTATCTAATATTTGATAAGACAAGAATGACCTTCATTACTTGCGGATTCTTTTCGAATATTCTCTTTCCATAATTTCGACTTTCCTTTTCATCAGCTGAATCTTTGCTCTGGCCTGTTCCAAGCTTTTCGGAGTGAAGCTGCCGAGATCAGCTCTAACTTGGACTTCATGAAATTCGATATCGATTCTAATTTCTGCTAGATCTCTATCCAGCTCCGTCGTTGAAAGTTCTTGCACTTCCTTCGTAAATTCGAATAATTCCTTTTCGTCCTCTTCGGGATATTCTTTTGATTTAGCCGGCGGAGAAACTGACGGAGGATCGGCTTCAACCCGCCCCTTCTTTCGGGGGGCTCCAATACCAAAAATTATGTTAGCGGCAAATCTCTCAAAATAATTCCAAGGAAGAACCTGCAAGCTAGCTTGAGATGCTCCTGGGACCGAATTTCGCGCATAACACGCCTCCCTTGACCGCAAAAACCACTCTAAGAGGTTGTCGGCTGTGCACGGGAAAAGATTTTGGGAGAATGATAGGATAGTTCCATTTTTCTGACGATTTTCAACCTTGACCGTTGTAGGACGAAGATTTCGAATAGAAACCTGATAATGTCAGAGAAGGTCTCATCCTTTTGTTCATTTGTCAGAATATCCAAATGGTAAGAGGAAGCTTAGTTCAGTAAAAAGTAGTTATTGGGGTAATAGCAAGTTATCGGATGAAACGTCAACATGCAATCGAAAGTTGCAATTAACGAGTGTATGGAATCGATTTTGATCAAGAATTGTCGGTCTGGATCGATTTTTCTCTTTTCCGCTCGCCGGACATGCTCGTTGTTACGTTCTCAGCGGGTTCGGCAGAGTTCCAGAGTAAATTGAAAATCGATTGATGCTCGTAAACCAACAAGGGATAGTTGCTGTAAATAGATTGAGCCTCCGCCAGAGGATCCGCGTAAGTTGCTCTTGCAATCAATTCTTCTTCATTGAATGCAAACCCACCAACGATGTGAGGTATGTGCCTGAGCTCAATTCCTATTTCCATCAATTCTCGACAGGCATCAATGTTATCTGGATCGATCTCGGTAATGTGTCGAACGTGTACACCGCGTTCGATGGCCGCCAAATAACTTTCCTTTAGACCTGATCGATTGACAAGCGGAGCAAAACTAGCTTCATAGCAGGCATTAACACAATACTTTGCGTTGTTTACTAATGTAATTCGCTTTGCCATAGCTTCAGTCAAATCAATGTAGATATCGAGCGTTTTCTTATTCCCGACAGAGTTTTCCAATTCGCGAATCTTTTGTTGCCCTGACACAGAACTGTTCCACATAAAATCAAACAAGTATTGGTTCTGTTTGGCAACGGTCTCTAAGTTGCTGAATAGTATCAGTTCCTTGGTTATGTCGTCTCTCGACAACGCATTCATTGAAACAAAGTGTCTTTCGTCAACTATGATAAAGTTCGATTGAATTCCGGGCATGTGGTGGAATTGAATACCAGGCTCGCCACTAAACTGTTTACAAAATTGGAGATTCAGTGGAGTTATCTCGGTTAGGAAAAAAATTTTGAAACCTTTCGCGATTGCCTCTCGTAAAAAGGAATTAATGAGGGACGAGAACAAGATTCTAAACGCATTGGATTTTTCGCAACAGACACATATTTTCTGGCTATTCTCAGAAATTACGTTGTGAAACAGTTGACCAATTTCAACAGGATCTTCAAAGATCTTGCTTCCTTCAAAATCCATGATCGGAGACGAAAAACAATCGATGATTCGCAATAAATCGCCGATTGAGAAAGGCTTGTAGAGAACAGCATCGAACACTTTGTTCTCATGCGAATCAGACAAAGTCCATTCATCAACAGTGATAACGGTTTTTAGATTTGGATAGGTTTTCTTTAACTTACTTGCGGTTTCTAAGCCATTCAGGCCGGGCATTCGATGGTCAATCATGACAAGCGCGCGATTCGCGAGAGCTTTTATCTCCGGTGCTACACTCGAATCCTCGAAAAAATTGAGTAATTCCTCTCCACCGTTAAATGTAGCCAATACATTCAGGCCGGCTAACGCGAAGAACTTTCGATAAGCATTGACTAGGTTTTGAACGTCGTCCACAATAATGATGGGCATCTTACCAGATGCATGAGAACTCAAAGCCTAACAGCACTTTGATCTCGAGATCGTTTCTAATAAATAAATCGAACGTATCTGCCATAACTCTTGGTATTAGGGCGATGGGAAATTCAGATTGTCGTTATTGTGAAGCACGGCATGATGATGCATTACAGAGAGAGTTTGGATTCGATTATCGAGTTAGTTCGTTTATTCTACAGTACTGATATTCAAAAATGCGTGATTCAACATATCACCGCGATAGAGCATTTGCCTGTTGTTTGGTCATGACATCGAAAATGTTGTAAGGATTCTCCAAAGTTTGGCGGAACGCTGTCTGTTAATTATCGACGTCCTTAACAACGGATTCATAGTTTAGCGTAGCTGGATTTGTTCAACAAAGTTTCTTGATGTCAAAGAAAAGTCATTATACAAAGCTGGGATCGGTTGTCCAGATTCGGGTTCGAAGTGGCGAGCTTATTCGTGGGTGTATAATAAAAAGAGCCAATAATGGAATTACACTAACAGATGCATATGTTGCGAAGAAAATGCCGAAAAAAGCAGATTTTGCAGAAATTTGGGCCCCTTGTCTGGCTCTACTAAGAATTCCCTTTGACAACATAGCGTCGATTCAGATCATAAAGTTGGATCGATAAAATAGACGGAAAAAAATCTGAAAATTCTCGTCTGACGTATCAGAATCGACTAGCAAGTGCCTTTCGATTTTTTTCGAGCTAGTACGGGAGGAGTTTGAAGTGGATATCTGGAAAGATTCTCGAACAATAGGTTGATTCTTCAAAATAGAAGAGAAAAGAGCTCATTTTCATTCTTCCTCTTTTGAAACCAAGGGTGCACTTCTGCCCGCGATTGGCTGCTCTCCTCTGCTGATCAACGCCGCGTCATGAGAATTTGTTTCTCTTGTAAGAGACCAGCTTAATAGAACTCTGATTGCAACCACGACCGCTAGAATTAGCAGCTCCGAAGTTGAGGGTACTAGAATTGTCTTAAGGACGTCGCTTCCGACCTCAAAATCTAATCCCAGAAGCAGCCCTGAAACGAGACTTATTCTTATTGTTTCTTTGTGGATTGCTCGATCCTTGGTAGATTGTCTCTGAATGGTAAAAAAAGAAAATAACGATCTCGCGCCAGAAATGCCTATTATCAATCCAGCGCCTACATCCAAGAAAAGCGTAAGATAATTGATGAAGAGATCTAGTAGGGGACTGGTATCTGCCATAATAAGTAAGCCACTATTCTTGTCTCGAACAGGCTAGAGCGACCGAGGATCCATTCCTTACCAGCAGAACCTGAACCGATTTCTGCTAAATCTGAACTGTAATTTATCACGCTAATGCACAGCTCGAATAAATCATACGCGGTTTAGCTCAGGAGACTGGTCTAGATCGAATTTGAACGACAGAAAACTAAGGGTTTCACGTAGACTAAATGGTCTGATTGGAATACCGCAAGCGCCTCGAATTCTCCACAAGAGAGTTGAGTAAATATGTTCGGCTCAAGAAGAAGAGAAGCTAGAAGAGTTTCGCGCCGGACATCGCGGCGTGTTATGAGACGAAGGATGCCTGCTCCACAACCAGCTGCCCCAGCGGGATCGGCGCCCGGCGCTGCTCCAGGCTCTCAAACGACCGTGGCCACCAGTTTCATCCTTATTGCTGCGGAAGGGGCGTCACCACCGATAAAACTTAGCACCCAAGATGCTCAGAGAATACAGGAAAACACCGGTCTCCCGCCTGAGCAGCTTGAAGACAATGATCTCAGAGAATCTATGCAAGAGCTGAACATACAATCAGCACCTCTCACACAGCAGGATAAGGCAGCTTTAGGCATGCCTACCACACCACAGACTCAAGCATCTGGCTCGACTACAGTAGCACGTCAACAACCCATTAATCCCCAAGTCTCGACTGAGCAACAGCTTGAAAGTCTTCAGAATATGAAAAACCAAGGGCTCATATCAGAAGATGATTATAATGCGAAGAAAAAGCAAGTTCTGGGAATATGATCCTCCCTCTATGTAGTTGAGGAGATTACTATTACAGATTTCAAGTCTGAAAACCGGAGCCTAATTCTATAGCTATTTACTGAGCCGGAAATGATGGAGTTGAAATAGAGCCGACTAATCTAAGAGATCCCAGTATTCGAGTCCCAGGCCTGTCTATTCGATTTCGTGCGCGAACTAAGTTTCTTGACGTTTGGTTATTGGGATACTTCATTTCGTTTAGTTATGCGCCTAACTAACAACAGTCCTTTAGTTCATTTTGTCTTGATGAAGGATGATGAATTGAATGGGTACTTCGATGGTGTATCGGGAAAACCTAGATACGGAAGGATTGGCTAATGTTCTGCAGACGCATTTTAGAGCAGAGGGCTATGACGTGCAAGAAATCGGTTCGGGAAATGATACAGCGGTCCAAATAAGAAAACAAGGTCTCGGTCGTGCAGCCCTAGGCTTACAACAGGCAATTACTGTTAGGATAAAGAAAGAGAATAATCTAACTAGTATATCACTGGGACAAGCGAAATGGGCTGACAAGGCGGGAGTCGAAGTCATCGGCGCACTAGTTTTTTGGCCGTTGATGATTCCTGCGACTGTAGGAGTAGTGAACCAAAGCCAGCTTCCGAAGAAAATACAAGTAGTCATCGAAGATTATGCAACCTCCCAAGGAAAAAACACTTCAGTAGCAAAGATTGAAACCATGGTTGCCTGTCCAGAATGTGGAGTTGCAAATTCTGCCGACAGTCAGTATTGCACAGCGTGCGGTGCTTCTCTTAAGGGAGCAACGAAAGTCTGAAGAGCTTTCAAGCAAAGACATTTCGGATCCTAGGTGTCGTTGATTGGAAACAACTTTTACATCCAATCAGCGACCATCTCGAATTTGACGGAATCCTTGACAATATTTTAGATGATCCGATTGTTAGTTTGTTGTACTTATCTCTGTTTTAATTAGTCATAATGGATCTATTAACTTCCCCGTGTAATAATAGAGATGTGCTTTCAGATCTCTTCTCAAGGATGTTTTCATGATCGCATATACTACCGAATACGCCGAAAAAATTTGAAAGAGAAATCATTCATTGTATTATTTGAACAATAATATGTTATTTCAAAACATAACCGAGATTATATTTCTTAGCATTCTAACTGTTACGGCATAAGAATGTCTTCAACGGGCGAACAAGCAGAGTTCCGTGGAAAAATAGGTCTAAGTTACGAAGATTCAACGCCCTGGTGGCCGGTGGCGGTTCGGCCTCCGAAAGACGCGCCAAATGTACTCTTCATAGTACTTGACGACACGGGGTTCGGCCATCTCGGGTGTTACGGCGGCGCTATCAACACTCCGAATATAGACAAGCTCGCCGAGAATGGTTTACGATTTACTGATTTTCATACAACTGCACTTTCCTCCCCGACTCGTTCATGTTTTCTAACCGGGAGGAATCATCATTCGAATCACTTGGCGTGCATTACCGAGATAAGCACAGGTTATCCGGGATATGATGCTAAGATACCGAAGGAAAACGGGACTATTGCAGATTATTTACGGACACGAAATTATAATACTTACGCTCTTGGAAAATGGCATCTTACGCCGCAAACCGAAATGAGTTGGGTTGGGCCGTATACGCATTGGCCTCTGGGAATGGGGTTTGATCATTATTACGGCTTCTTGGGTGGTGAGACTAATCAATGGTACCCGGATCTAATCGAAGATAACAGGCCTGTAGTCACCCCGGGAAGTCCGGACGCTGGATATCAGCTTACAACCGATCTCGCAGACCACGCGATTGACTACATTGCAAACCAGCATATGATTGCCCCTGATCTGCCATTCTTCATGTACTTCTGTCCTGGTTCATGTCACGCGCCACACCATGCTCCGAAGAAATGGATCGATATTTACAAGGGCAAATTTGACAAAGGTTGGGATGTAGCAAGAGAAGAAATACTTGAGAGACAAAAGGAAATGGGAATTGTACCATCCACGACGGAATTAGCTCCGGCTTTTGCTGGCAACGAAACCTCTGTTCCTGCTTGGGGCATTCTTTCGACTGACCAGAAAATACTCTACTGCCGCTTCATGGAAGTGTTCGCAGGGTACCTCTCTTACGCAGACTTTGAAATCGGTCGACTGATAGATTTCTTGAAAGACAACGAGATGCTGGATAATACTCTAATTTTTGTAGTTTCCGATAATGGTGCGAGTGGAGAAGGGACACCGTTCGGTTCCGTCAATGAAAACAAATGGTACAACTATCTGCCAGACTCCCTCGAGGAAAACCTAAAGAGATTGGACGATCTTGGTGGACCGAAGACCTATGAACACTATCCACAAGGGTGGGCACTAGCTGGCAATACTCCGTTCAAATTCTATAAGCGCTACACATACCAGGGTGGGATTAGTGACCCTTGCATTGTACACTGGCCCAACGCAATTAGGGCAAAAGGAGAGTTGAGGTATCAGTATCATCATGCGATTGATCTAGTGCCCACCGTGCTTGAGGTTACTGGAATAGAGATGCCATTCCAACTCAACGGTATTCAGCAGAAACCAATTGAAGGCATCAGCATGGCATACTGCTTTAATGATGGTAACGTACCCACAAGAAGAGAAACTCAATACTATGAGATGTTAGGAAGCCGAGCAATCTGGCATAAGGGCTGGAAAGCAGTCACAACGCACAAACCAACATCGAACACCGGTCATTTCGAGAAGGACGAGTGGGAGCTATACAACGTTGACGTAGATCGCTCGGAAATTCATAATCTGGCAAAGAAGTATCCGGAAAAGGTCGAAGAGTTGAAAATCAGGTGGTTTGTCGAGGCAACAAAGTACAATGTTTTGCCACTTGATGACAGAGCTATGTCGAGAATGGTGGACACACTGGGACAACCAACACTGATAAAAAATTATTCAAAGTACACCTACTATCCAAGAACTGCTGAGGTCCCTGAGAGCCTTGCGGCAAACGTAAAGAATCGCTCCCATTCTATAACTGCACGGGTCGAGATTCGTAGTGATGGTGCGGAGGGCATTCTGTTGACGCAGGGGTCGAGATTCGGTGGATACGCGCTATTTGTCAAAAACAATCGTCTCGCTTATGTCTACAACTATTTGGGATTGAATCTGTACAGAATCATTTCTAATGTGGAAGTACCCACCGGAGAATCATTTCTGGAATTCAAGTTTCAAACTACGGGGAAGCCAGATGTAATGCGTGGAAAGGGGGCACCAGGAATCGGACGTCTAACGATTGATGGCAAAAAAGTAGGCGAGGCTCCTATTCCTTTGACCTGTCCTGTTGTGTATTCCTTGACGGGATGTGGACTTACATGCGGATACGCTAATGGTGCACCGGTTTCACCTGAAGACTATGAAGCTCCATTCAGGTTTACCGGAAAGATTCGCGAAGTTGTAGTACAGTTTGCTGGCGAACCACCTTATGAGGCTGAGGCGGAACTTCGCAAGTTGATGGCAGTTGTCTAGGGAATACAAAGAACTGAAACTGCAACGTACCTGATGCTACGATCCCCCTTCTGGATTTCTTTGGTCCAGAAGGGAGATCTTTTGATAAATTATCTTCCAATTATTCAGTTTAATCGTTAGACAACAATTACTGACCATGCACTTAGAATCCCATTCAGTATAACCTCAGATTTATCCTTGAAAACGACTTGGTTTTTGTTTCAAGATCTTTTCAATTAAACAAAATAATTTTTAGATACGGAAATGTAAGTCCCGGAAATAACCGAAGACCTATTTCTCGAACCTTCAATCAAGAAATTTAGTTGTCTTCCATTGAGTGAAAGCTCTGAATTTCGTGGAAAGATCGGTCTGAGTTACGAAGATTCGACGCCATGGTGGTCTGAACCCGTTCGCCCTCCGAGGGGAGCTCCAAACATTCTGTACATTGTTCTTGATGATGTAGGATTTGGCCACCTCGGATGCTACGGTGGTGCGGTTGACACCCCGAACATTAACAAGCTGGCGGATAACGGTCTGCGCTTTACAGACTTTCATACGACGGCACTTTGTTCCCCGACTCGATCATGCTTTCTAACTGGAAGGAACCATCACTCAAATCACATGGCATGCATCACCGAAGGTGGAACTGGTTATCCCGGATATGATGCAAAAATACCAAAAGAGAAAGGAACTGTTGCTGCGTATCTAAGGACAAGAAATTACAACACGTATGCCCTCGGCAAATGGCATCTCACGCCAACCTCTGAAATGAGCTGGATCGGTCCTTACGACCGCTGGCCAACAGGATTGGGATTTGATCATTACTATGGCTTTCTAGGTGGCGAGACCAATCAATGGTATCCGGATCTAATTGAAAATAACAAACCTGTTTCCCCACCAGGAAATCCCGAAACCGGTTATCAGCTTACGGCAGATCTCGCCAATCATGCAATCGAATACATAGCAAATCAGCACATGATTGCGCCGGACCTGCCATTCTTCATGTATTTCTGCCCCGGTTCTTGTCATGCACCTCATCATGCGTCGAAGGAATGGATTGACAAGCAAAAGGGCAAATTTGACAGAGGTTGGGACGTCATCCGAGCCGAGATACTTGAAAGACAGAAGGATATGGGCATCGTTCCGTCTAATACTGAGCTGGCTCCTCACCTTCCGACATTTGAAGGTCCTTCGCCTACTTGGGATTCACTTTCGACGGATCAGAAAACACTCTACTGTCGAATGATGGAAGTCTTCGCAGGCTACCTGTCGTATGCAGATTCCGAAATCGGTCGACTCGTTGATTTCTTGGAAGACAATGACATACTGGATAACACTTTGATCTTCCTCGTTTCAGACAATGGCGCAAGCGGAGAGGGTGGAGTAGTTGGCTCTGTAAACGAAAACAAATTTTTCAATTACGTACCTGACGACCTTAAGGAGAATTTGAAGGCGCTAGATGACCTTGGAGGGCCTAAGACATACGAACACTATCCACAGGGATGGGCGCTTGCAGGTAACACGCCTTTCAAATTCTATAAACGGTACACGTACCAGGGTGGGATCAGCGATCCTTGTATCGTTCATTGGCCAAAAGGAATCAAGTCAAAGGGAGAGCTTCGACACCAATATCATCACGCAATTGATCTCGTACCTACCATCTTGGAAGTTACGGGAATAGAAATGCCATTTGATCTCGATGGGATTCAGCAGAGTCCTATCGAAGGAATCAGCATGGCTTACTGCTTCGATGATGGAAATGCTCAGACTAAGAAAGAGACCCAATACTACGAAATGTTAGGCAGCCGCGCCATCTGGTACAAGGGGTGGAAGGCGGTAACGACACATCAGCCAACGTCAAACATTGGACACTTCGAGAAGGACGAGTGGGAGCTGTACAACGTCGATGTAGATCGCTCCGAAATTCATAACCTCGCAAAGCAATACCCAGAGAAAGTTGAAGAAATGAGAGTAAGGTGGTTTGTTGAGGCGACAAAGTTCAATGTCTTACCGCTCGATGACAGGTCGTCATCCAGAGTGATAGAAACAATGAAGCAACCAACTCTGCTGGAGAATCTGTCAAAATACACTTACTATCCAAATACGGTAGAGGTGCCAGAATTCATTGCAGCGAACGTCAAGAATCGATCTCATTCCATTACTGCAGAGGTCGAGATACCTAATAGTGGAGCGGAAGGAATTCTTCTGACAGAGGGCTCGAGGTTCGGAGGATACTGTCTTTTTGTTAAAAACAATCGACTGGTCTACTCCTACAATTATGTAGGGCTCAACCTATACAGAATCGTTTCCAACGTGGACATCCCTGCCGGGAAAGCGACTCTGGAATTCGAGTTCCAGACCACGGGCAAGCCAGATGTATTACATGGAAAGGGTGCACCGGGTGTTGGAAGACTCAAAATAAATGACAAAGTAGTAGGAGAAGCAGATATCCCCCTGACTACTCCAGTAATGTATGGTCTCACGGGAGTGAACGTGACCTGCGGATACGGAAACGGAGAACCAGTATCGCCGGACGACTATCAGAATCCTTTCAAGTTTACAGGAAAAATAAAGAAGGTCGTAGTAGAGATCACTGGTGAGCCGCTTTTCGATGCCGAAGCGGAGCTTCGCAAGTTAATGGCAGTTGTGTAAGATTAGAGCATGAGCCGTATTCATGAACGGAATACGGTGATTTTTTCTGATTGCTGACAACACAACTCGTAAGAAATGAGGGTTGATTTTCACTTCTTTCTCAGATTAGCTCACTAGTAATTTGCTAGAAGTTGCACCTGATTAGGCACGCATACCTCAAATAATCGAAGATCAGAGATCTAGTTGACCGTCGAACTAAACTCCAAAGCATTCTACAAGATCGTACTCATTGCGGCCATTGTAGGGGCGATAGCCGCAGTTCAATTATTCATATTCGTTGGAGCTCTGTCTTTCCTCACTCAAGCAGTATGGACTGATCTTGCTAACATTTTCGGAATAGCTAACGGAATATACGATCCTCTGTTCGTAATCTTCATGTGTCTGATTGGGGGACTATTGGTTGGGCTGATAACAAAGTACACTAAAGTCAAACCCATGCTACTCCAACAAGACTTGGCAGAGTTCGCCGAAACCGGACAGTTGAACCCTAGGCAAGGCTATGTTGGAATGATAAGAGGTTTCATCGCTCTAGTTTTCGGTGCCTCAATCGGTCCGGAGGGACCATTGACCGGCGGAAGCGGGGGCCTAGGTACGTGGCTTGCTAAGAAGCTAAAGTTTCCAAAACCATTAATCGCAGAATCAACAAATGCAGCTATAAGCGGAATGTTCGGTGGATTCCTGGATTCACCTTTTGGCTGGCCAATCATAACAATCGAGCTAGGGCTGCAGAGTGGAAAGCTGAGCTGGAAGATGACCCTTCCAGCCATTGTTTCTGCGGCGGTCGGCTTCTCAGTTTACTTCGGAATTACTCAAGCTACTTTTGCTGGACAATACCAATTGCCGCCGTATGCCGGCTTCCAATTCGCTCAACTATTCTATGCAGTACTTCTCGGACTGGTTGGAGGTTTAGTTGGTATGGCATTTATCCATTCATTTAATGCCCTAAGAAGAGTCGTTTCTAGATATGATTCTCATCCTGTGGAATTAGCTCTCTTAGCTGGACTAATCTTAGGCTTAATCGCTTCTGTATTTCCGCTTGTGCTTTTCAGTGGGCAGGCTCAAATCAACACGTTGATTGGAACTGCGGCCGTACTTGGCATCGTAACACTAATCCTGTACTCTTTCATGAAGGTGATCGCGACCGCGGTATGCCTCGCGTTAGGATGGGCTGGAGGATTCATCTTTTGCAGCTTGTTCATGGGTGCTTCGATGGGACTAGCTGTCCACATGATATTTCCCATAATTCCTGAAGATGTCTGCGTTTGCAGCGTAATGTCTGGAGTGACCATAAGTCTGCTGAAATCACCGATCGCAATGGCGATAATAATCCAAGCTCTTTTCGACATCCACCTCGCACCAGTAATTGCAGTTGCTATCGTGACAGGTTTTCTTCTGACATATACTCAACAACTGGTAATCGCGCCTCAACTTTCGCGAAAAAAGGAAATTATTGCAAATTCGAAAAACAAACCTGGTCAACCACCCAAAGTACCCATCTCCGGCAG
>JABDCJ010000021.1 GCA_013288145.1 Nitrososphaerota archaeon
CTGTTCCAGACGCCGTGCCCGAACAAACTACACTCATGGTAACGGTTCCGGCAAGTCCGGTGGTACCGGTAACCGACCCACCACCCGTGAAACTTAGGCTACCAGACAGCACTGTAAAGGACACCGCGACACCAGGATAGGGGACATTCAAAGAGTTTGTTACTGTCGCTAACACGCTCGCTGTACTCGTTCCACAACTTGTTCCAGTCGTTTCCACAGCGGTAAGGCTAGCGGGGAATCCTATCGGAGAATTCGCGGGCACAATGAAAGAAGCTGAATCTGCTTCCATTCCATTGGACGCGAGAGAGATAAGCGAAACTCTTATTGGATCGTTCAAATCTGAAGCGAGCTTTTGAGCCGTTGACATGTTGAAGCCGCCAATGAGGTCACCGGACAGCGGTATTTCTTGTCCGGTCGCAAAAACAGTAACTAAGTTAGAAGAGTCTCCCCATCCCTTGCTTGTAGTCCACAAGGGTGTTGGTACGTCGATTCTCCAAAGGTATTGTGAAATTGCACTTGAGTTTGGAGTAGTCGCTTGAAAATTAACTATCCCTTTTATCGCTTGCCCAAATTGTTCTTGAACCGTGTTAGAGGAGTAGAGTGAAGGCGCCAGAGAGAAAACTGAACTGAAATAATTTCCGGATGGTGCCAGGAGTGTTAGAAAAATTGAAGCATTTAGCGGTAGTGCAAAAGCTGTCACGTTGAAAGTGAGCATGATACTTTCTCTTGCAAGTATAACTGCTGGATTCGTCAATGGACTTAGATTGACAATGACATGTCCTGTTTGATTTACTTCAGTCCAATTATTCAACCAGTTATTGTTTATCTGTATCCGTTGAAGTCCAGATTGCTGTGTGTTTAGGTTCTGGATGGTCATGTTAACATGATCTATCACGGCAGACTGGAATGTTATAGGAAAGATAGAGCTAGTTGTATTGTATATGACGCCGCCCGGAATCGTGCAGCCACCCAACGTAGTTCTCCCGATGTAGATCGAAGTGTTGTCGAGATTAATGCACGCATTTACACCGCTAGCGATCTGATTGTAATATGTTCTGGCTGAAGGGCCCGCTGATGTTTGGTTGTATAATGAAAAAATTCGCGAACTTTGAAAATTAGAGGCGTTTACGCTTCTTACAATATTGGAGAAATTATAGATCCTAACTTCCTGGGAATTTAGCGGAAGAAAATCGACATAGAAAACGGAAGATGAATCGTGAGCAAGTGGGAAGGCGGAACTACCGTTGAAAATTCGAAACTGAAATTGGGTGTAAATGTCATTTGGAAATAGCGACAAACTTGAAATTTTCAGCTTCTCATTAGCGAGATTTTGCTGGAATGAATTCCTGTTTTGCGTCTGCTGCTGTAAGCTCGAAAGGTAGAACGCAAATGTACCGACAGCAACGACAACAACAAGCATGAGTAAAAGAGCGCCGAGAACCTCGGACACCGCCCTCTTTTTTCTCCTTCCATGGGAAAAACGGCGGAGATCCATCATATAGTAAATCAAGGAACGGCTGTTTCTAACCAATTAATCAATTTTCTACTTACAATATAGGACATTATATATTCCGGAGGTCGGTCTGGCCCATGAGATTCTAATAGGATAGAATTTAAAACCCATTGTACCTATTCCCCCGTCTAAGGGCCGCACACTTTTCCCATGCTAGATCCTATTCTGAAAGGGCTGATGAAGGGCATCACTATGATCGAGGACGATTTCGGTGCGGTGAACATGATCATCTCAAAGCAGCTGGGAAATTACGCTGTGACGAACGGGAAAAAAGTCTGTTTTCTAGAACCTCCTGCTGCGAGTGGTGGCAACAGTTCTCCCATGGCACCGGATGGTGGCAACTTCAATGAATTTGAGATGCCCTCCGAGGAAGAGTTGGAGAACGCAGGTTCGGGTGCGCAGAAAAACGCAGTGGTTTACAGAACGGAAGAGAGGTATCTTCCTCTGGAACAACTGAAATTCGATCTCATTGTCTTTGACTCTTTTTCCACCTATGTTTTCGCCATGTCCGAAAAAGAGGTCGTCGATCTCATGGAAGAAATAGTGAGGCTCTCAAGGCAGGGTAAGACTTTCGTTCTGACCTGCGAGGCTCCGATGCTAAGTGAAAGGGTAATTGCTTTCATTAGGGCAACCGTAGACTCGCTCATAATAATCAAAACAGAAATTAACCAAAACAAGGTCCTTCGCTCGCTGTACATTCCAAAGATGATGGGGACAAAACCTCTCGATCGGTTAGTAAAGATCACGATCGAGGAAGACGGCGTCGATATTGATACTCGTGAGTTCGTCGGCTAGACTTCTTTACTGAGAAGATAACAAATTCCGGACAAGGCCGTTTCAGGGCCTTGTCTATTACTCTTGACTAGAGGCCCTTTTTGCCTTTGACAGCTTCCGAACGGGCCACTGGTTCATCAGCAAGGGAGAAGAGAAAAATCATTGGCAGAAATATTCAAGAGTTTGGAGCAGAACCCGAGCGTATCGACTATGCGCGGATTTTACGTGATGCGAATGAAAAAAGACCAACGGACGGGGCATTATGTGGGTGTTGCGACCTGGATCCCGCGCAACCAGCCGATTCCAGGAGGAATAGGCGTGCCACACGCTCCAGAGCCACCACAGCAGAAGAGTGAAGCAATTCAGGATCATCCGGTGCCGGCAAGTACTCCATTTAGCCAGCAGGAAACTGAAAGGTTGGCACAGCCTACTCAGGTTGAGGACTCTCGCTCAGAGTTCAACCAAATAGTGGAAAAGTTCAACGTCCAGCGGAAACCTTCACGAACTTCAGTCTACGATCCTTACGACTCGTACGAGCTCTAATTTTCCGAAAACGCTGACCGCTTGGATACCAATCCTTCGGTCGGAACCTAATTTTTTTCCCTTTCTTCGTGCGCCGTATGAATTGGTGCAAAATTACCTTTCTATAGATGAAAAAACATTTATCGCCGCATAACTTGGCCTAGGCCTGCGCATCTCAACGAGAGTAATTTTCGCACCAAAAAAGAGAGTAAAACAAGAAATGGCAACTGAAGCAGCAACACAGCAGATTGAAGCAGGCCCGGAAGCCGAAAAGGAATCCGGAGCGATTGAATCTACCGAGATCCTGACGCAGATCTCAGATTTGCAGGGAGAGTCCGAGAGCATTAAGGACATTCTCGATATGGAGAAATCGTACGCAGCTGAAGTTGCGTCGATAATGAAGCAATTCCTGGAGCAGATCGGCAGGTCTTACGTACTAGATCCCAGCCTATTTCCACGCCTTGGACACGGAGTAAAAGATGTAATCCTTACCCCGCAGGGAGTGTTTTTCCTGTCTTACAACAATGGATTGACGATTGCCAGAACCGTCGACGATCTCTCGCCAGAGAGTCTGATTAGGGTTCTTGAACGAATCTTACCCGACGTTAAGGGCTTCCTTACCGAAAGGAGACAGAAGCTATCGGCAAGAGCACAGATGCTCGAGAAGGTTGCCGGCGAACTGAAACGCGTACCCAGTCTTCCGAGAGCTGCCCGCGCCTCCTCAAAGGCTTCGGTGTCATCCTAGACCGAATACCACGAAAATACGCACGCGCGTTTAGCAGTACTAGGGGCCTATCAAAAGGCTCCTGAATACTTTTTTTTCTTGCTTTTGCAATTCAGCAACGTCTACGCGATTTCACCGAAAACAATCAATTACAATTTCTTTCATACATTCAGTGTTAACTCCCTGTTCAAAATTCGATGAACAACTTTTCATGGAATTCTCTAGAGCAAAGCTTCGCGGGAGAAAGTGCCTCTTAGGCATTCGCTTGCGCCATATTCTCTTCATCTGGAAGAGAGAGGAAGTCGGTTCGGTTTAGCTTGTACCAATCTGGTTGATCTGGTTCAGAGTCAACTGATAGACTGAAGCTGGAAGCGGCTGGAAGTTTGCGAACTTCAGATAATATGGCGAGTTACCGTTTGTTGGATCCGCAGACCATTTGAGAAAAGTATGCAGGTCCTCCGACAAGTTTGAATTCGTCTGATTCTTTGAAACCAGAGCGTACTCAAAGTTGACTATGGGGTAAGAGTTTGCCCCAGGTCCGTAGATCATAGAGATCCTCTCGTCGGCTGGTACCTGGCTGGTAAATGCATTGAGATCGGCCTGGATGTTCGAAGCTGAAATATTTACAAAGTTGACGGCGGCATTCTGGAGATATCCGTAGCCAAGGTGCAACGCGACAGCGCTCGCAAGGTAGCTGATGCCGATATAGGCAATCGAGTAATTGTACTGCTGGCAGTTAAGCTCCATCCCAGAATTTCCTGAAGCTGCTATGCTAGAAGAAAGCGGCGTCCAGTTGACTGTCAATCCGTAACCGATTTTGTTCGACCACCATGGATCTGATTTTGAGAGGTAGCTCGTGAAAATGTAAGTGTCACCACTTCCGTCCGCTCTGTGGATTGTCGTTATGCTGTGGTGGGGGAGCAAACTGGCGGCTGCCGGGTTTATCGCTTTAATCGCGGGATCGTCCCAGTATGGTATCGATCCATTGTAAATTCCCGCCAATACAGGTCCGGAAAAGTTGAGGTGCATGGTAGATGGTATTCCAGGTACATTATAGTTCACTTGTTGAGCGGATACAGCAAGCGGGATGTCCAAAATCCATGGGTACTGCTGCTGGGTCTGGTTGAAGAGAAAGGCGTCAGAAGTGCCTATCTGAACTAAACTGCGTTCAATATCCTGCTGCCCTAATCCACTGCCTCCTCCGTCAACGTTTATCGGGACGTTATTGTAAAAATGAGTAAAATTCCGAAGCCAAGCAAGAAACACGATGTACATTAGCGAGGACCCCTCGACGTTAATCGTTAGTGAGGGCAGGGTTGAAGGATAGCCTGCAAACCCGGCAGAGCCGGTATTCCTTGAGCTATTGTTGTGATTAACAGTTATGAACGCAACTCCGACAGCGAGCGCGACGACAACGACAGCGACAATTATCACAAGCGTCATGGTCGCAATCGCAACTTTAGATCTAGATCTACGGGAGGAAAAAGCAAAATTTCTCTGCAAGTTGTTAATACAAGAATTCGCTCGCCCAGAAAATACGTTATATCCCTAATGTTACCAGAATATAGAGACTATAGAAAAAAGCTGTATATCGCCAGCCGAGAGAGATTGCGAAATCTACAGTGCCTAAATCTTCCTCGATTGGCCTATCGGCCAGCTTTTCATTTTAGTGGAACTGTAACCGGCGAAAAATTTTGAAAATTACGATTCTTGCTGTGGCAGCTGTAGCAATTGTTGCGATCCTCGCGCTTGCTCTTGTACTTGGCCTGGGTTTCATAGGCGGGAAAAACAGTACAATCACCACGACAGAGTTAACCACTCAAATCCTAGAACAAACCCAAACCCAGTTGCAACCAATAACTCAGACGATACTATCAACTGCGCCGCTCCCGGCGTCGACGAGCACGTCATTAGCGACAATGACGCTAACGCAAACTTTCCAGACGACTTTGAAAATCCCTACCACAATCAACCTCACGCGCACCGAGAGTACATTATCGACCGAAACTACAACCGAGAACGTTACAACAACGGCGAGCGGTTATGTTGTCTTGATGCCTGCCGGATCCGAGATCATTTTCTCATCGGGTCAGAGATCGGGAATTGTGAGTAGAGTTGCGCAGCAGTTCGGCTTCAACGGATTTCTCGTAATCAATTTCAAGACGACTGATTCTTCATCAGTTCACTGGGTGCTTCAGGGCAATTCAGTCAATGAGACATCGATCTCACAGTCTGCAGGCCAAGTAGAATTTCCCGTACAGTCGTACGTGCAGTATTCCCTGCAGGTGTTCGACGACGCTTGCAATCTTGGCTGCAACACTGCGTTCAACGTGACCGCTTCAATCGTCTACATGTACTAGAAATTCAAAAACATAAATTACTCTGCTTTATGGCCCTTGGCCCGGAAAACCGCAGGAAAATTGCAAACATCGCTCACGTTTTACGGCGGGCTAGGAGAGATCGGAGGCAACAAGATCCTACTAGAGGACCGGGGAACGAGGATCTTCCTCGACTTTGGCAAGAGCTTCTCAGCCAGAGCAAAGTACTTCGAGTGGACCGAGAGCCCGAGGCTTGCCAACGGCGTGGGTGATTTTCTCGCACTGGGGATCCTGCCTCAGATAGGCGGCATTTACCGAAGAGATCTCCTGCATCTTGCAAACCTTCCCGAAGTTGAAGATAGATCTGTCCAGGCGGTCGTGCTTAGCCACGCCCACTCCGACCATGCGGATTACGTTTCCTTCCTGAGGGATGACATCGAGATCTACATGGGAGAGACTACAAACCACGTGATCAGAGCGATCGAGGAAGAGCGTAGCGCAAACGTGGAGTACGAGATCACACAGTTCAAGGAGCGTCCGATAAAGCGCGGCAGGGATCCCCTAAAGCGCGAAATCACAACATTCAGGACCGGGAATAAAATCAAAATTGATTCGATGGAGATCGAGCCGATTCACGTCGACCACTCGCTACCCGGTTGCTACGGTATGATAATTACTACTAGTTCCGGTACCATGGTTTACTCTGGCGATCTCCGTATGCACGGAACTAGGCCAGACCTCACCCTAGATTTCATCCGGAGAGCCGCCGAGGCAAAACCCGAGTGGATGCTCTGCGAGGGAACCAGAATCAGCGAGGCAAGCGTAAGCGACGAAGAGTATGTTTACAAAACTTGCCACCAGTACGCCGAGCAGGCAAACGACCAGGAATTATTCTTGTTCGCTGATTACTCGTACAAGGACATTGACAGGTTCCAGACTTTTTACCGGATTGCAAGAGACTCTGGGCGAAAGTTACTGGTGACTCCAAAGACCGCGCGCTACCTACAGCGACTCTCTGAAAACGACAGGGTACTTTCAAAAGTGATCCCCTCGTTTGAAAAAGACGAAACGATCGGGATTTACAAGCACCGCGTAAAGAGCGGCACCTACGCGGACGAAGATTACGATGATGCCGATCTTGAATTATTCAGCAAGGCGCAGGTGTGGAAGTCGAGCGACGTGCAGGAGAAAAAGTCCGAGGTGATCGTAGCAATCGGCGCGTTTCACCTTCAGGAATTGATCGACCTAAATCCTGGTAGGGGTATCTACATGCATTCATCCAGCGAACCCTTCAATGAGGAAGGTGAATTTGATGAGGCCAGGACGAACAACTGGATCGAGCGTTTCGGAATGGTCAGGGTTCGCGCGCACTGCTCCGGTCATGCATCCGGCAGGGACATCCATCAGATACTCGACAGCATCGCTGCGAAAAAAGTTATCCCGATCCACACTGAGCATCCGGAATTCTTCTCAATGTTCCGGGGCGAGCGGTCTATAGTCACAGCTCAGCCGCAGAAACCGCTTGAGCTCAGGTAGTGCCTTCTGTCTTCTTTTCGCGACTGTAAAAAATCGAGGTGATCATCGTATCGTCGATGACCTCCTGGACTAGAAGATTTACGCGAGATCTATCTGCTCGCTGGGTTGCGATAAATTCGTCTCGTTCAGGCTCCCAGACATAGATCGGCGCCTTTGGCATGTCGCGTGTGAAGAAAATCATGACCGAGTGATCTATCGGCGTGAACGTGTAAGTATAATCCCGGAACCTAATCAAAGAAAGGAATTGCTGGCCGGGCATCGATTTCGTAATAACAAAAGAGAATAGATCTTTCAGCGTTCTAAATTCAACGAGCTGGTAGTTTTGCGTCTCGCTCTTTGAATCTGCTTGATCGTTCATCATGGTGAAGCTGTGAAATCTCGATTTCGTCCTTTAAACCTTTTTTCAGGAAACTGTCTGTGAAACCGTGGCAATCAGTGCAGAAATAACTCAATTGAAAGGCGGGTACTGTATGGGAGTACATCCAGCTGCCGGTGGTTTTAGGCATTAACCCTCAGCCCTCGGTAAATTTTCTATAACTTCCGCGAAACAAAGAAAACCATACTGTAAGGATATATAGGCAGGCTCCGGCATGTAATATCTCATCGCTTGAGAGTCGAGCAAGAAAGGGAATCGTTTTCGATGCTTTGTTTTAGCTCTGAAACTTATAAGCAGGTAGATTCAGCGTGGGTAGCGTAGTATTGAAGAAAACTGAAACCGTGCAAAAGCCTGCCCCGATAAAAGGCATTGATGAAAAGAAACCAGTTTTGCTCGGGCAGACAAGAAGCATAAAGATCGTAGATCTTCAGGTAAGAAAACGAAGACGAAATCCGGCAAACTGCAAGTATTGCAATTTACCGATAGAGTCGCGGTATGCTTTGAGCAAAGGATCGAGAACCGGGGCGCGTTACTACCACATAGAATGCGCGATCAAGGTCGGCTTCGATATTACTGTCTAGTTTTTTTTGATTTTCGACATTATCTTAGCTCCGGGTGCCGTTCGGCTCTTCGGATTGATTGGCGTCGTTTTCCGCTATTTTGACATTCAGCCAAGTTATTAGGTCGGATCCTAATTTTGCCTTGATTGGATTGTACTACAGCTCCAACTCGCGCGGAGCTTTCCCTTTGAGTATTATCTTCACTCTCAGCTCAATTCCAGAGTTCGGGTCGTCGAACACGTTTCGAAAGAGAGCCTCGCAATCTTCCAATAATGAATAGGGTAAAGTCTCTTCAAGTTTAGAGCGATTCCAGATCTGAAATTCTTCTGGGAAAAATTTGTAACTGGTTTTCCCTAAGAATCTTGTAACCTCAAACAGCAATTCATCTTTTTTTGGGGCGCAATATGGATCATAACCGCTGAGCGCTCCCGTAAGCTTTCCACAGTTGGTACGGTAATCTGAAACAATGGGTCGGAGAACTGGATGCCCGCAATACTGGCATGTTTCGCGAGTCACATTTGGGGTAAGCGATTTTCTCTATCGTCCCTTCGTTGCCAATTCAATCGTAGTGCGGAGATCTGCGATATCAACTCCCAACCCAGTTATCTCGGACTGACATCTTTCGATCGCGATCTCCATCTTGCGTACTCTTTCTGTCATGTCCTGCATCGCTGTCATTAGTTTAGAAAGCTGGCCTCCTTCGAGGTGATCGATATGATCGTGAAGCCCCAGTCCGGTGCGTTCAACAGTTCGCTGCGTGTCGACAAACGACTTTTTCATTTCCGCTTCCAGTTGGCCTTCTAGCATGAGAGTTACTGTAATAGTGCAGTAACTATAAGAATATCGCCGGCGGGTTCTGTTAAGTTGTCGGTTTGTATCGCCATCGTTAAGTAGCAAAAAATCTACCTGTTAAGTTTCGGTTGCAAAGCGAGGCAGGATAGAAATTTTCTTTTCTCCCGCAGATTGGGCTAGTTGGAAGCTACCAGCCCCAGTTCCCAACGGATCGGCAAAAAACCACTAGGATTCTTTTCCTTCTTGAAGTGGCTCTGGCGAACTAACGACCTGTTTAGTCTTCTTAACCTTGCTAGCTTCGGCTTTTTCCTGTTTCATTTTTTGGGCCTTGGCTTTTTTCTCTGCTTTCTTATCGGCTTTCCCTTTTTCCTTGTAATAGTCCCGGTTAATTCTAAGCCAAATCAAGAGCCTATCGGCAAAACGGAAAATGAAGATACCGAAGACAAGCAAAACAAGGAAAATTGCCAATCCCTGAAAACTAAGGAAGCTGAAGTCTTTCGGGGGCATAAGAAGCAAACCAAAAAACAAACCATTCAGTCCAACTCCGATCACAGCTTCAATCAGGACTTTTTCCTTTTCAGAATAGGACTTGCTTTTCCGAACATAAGCAAAGACAGGAACCCAAAATATCAGAGCCACTCCCAACAAATCTTCAATCACAACGTAACCCCAAGTGTTTGAAGGATGGTGTTCTGGGAAAAATTGGTTCAGTTCAGCGGTGTACAAAGCTCTAGCTGCGCTCTCGGCGGAATAGATTGGACTACCAACCAAGACATTATTCGCTGGAGTTACCCAAGCCAAAGGAATGGACTGAGAGCCGGCCGGATAGCTGTAGGCATAATCAATGAGGGCGAACCCGTATGGTGTGGTCAAATTATCGCCTTCTACAAAGTAAAAGGTTGCATTTCTCAAGGGGAAGGTGAAAATCAACCCCTTTATCGTGTCGGTGTTATCGATCACAATCTGAGGCTGATCGGATTCAATTGGTTTGAAAACAAATGCTACATAGTTGGAATTGTTGGGTTCCAGCCTCATAACCTTAATCTGAAAATTCTGTCCGGGGGAAAGGTAACCCGTGAAATTTCGTTGGGTAGCCGAGAAATTCGAGAAATAACCTTGGCTCCCTTGAACAATTGCGTTAAAGTCCGTGGTGAAATTAGTTACATAGTTGGTGGCTGCCGTTTCATTGAACCACGGAGAGGAAGAGACTGGATCGGAGCTTTTTACGCTGTAGTAATTAGAATTAGAATCTATCAAGAAAGTTCGCTGGTAGGTCAAAAGGCTGATGATCAAAACAAAGGCGAAGATAGCCTTTCCAAAGAATTTTCTTGTTCTCAATTTTCTAGCTCGCTTGTTTCTATTCCTTTTCCGAAAGATACTCACTCAATATCATTCTAGCCGTTTCCGGAATAGAATCCAACATACGCTTCTTTCTCTCTTTCTCAAGTGCATTTTCCATTTGCTCAGTTATGGTCAGCATGTACCGCTTTGCATACGAATATCGTTTGATATCTATTAGATCATTTTTTGCGGTAAGCAATAAAAATTGAGAATAGAATTAGAACCAAACCAATTATTCCTAAAACTGCAAAGATTACAGACAATCGGATTATGAGCACAGGCCTCCAAAGGATATGTCACAAACTGGAATAACAAAGCGACAAGTATCAGAGCAATGCCGGCCATCGTCAGATAAAATCTAGAAGCTGACCCAATTCCCTTACTTCTGTCTTCGCTCATTTAGTCAGGTCGGCCGCTTTTGGTTTTCGTTTAAGCCATCTTGCTACCGAATTTTGACGGTGAGAAAATTATGGAAAACAACCTAAGAGTTGACAGAACCCTAGTAATTGATTTGAGGAATAATCCGAATGCACCTGGCTGTTTAATTTGATATTGCAATAATCAGAGTTGTTTTGGTTTAACGAGCATTAATTGTATTATCGAAAGCTGATTCGACCAAAGAACTAACCCGTACACGCTATCGAAATTAGTGCCATTCCCGTTACTAGCCCGATAATTGCTCCCGAATTGACTTTTGAGATTACCGCGCAAAGTTATCCAAGCTCTCGTTGCGTTGGGGTTGCTTGGAGTTTTTTTTGAGTCTATACTTTCCATGGTGCTTTAGAAAAGTCCCATGCTCTAATTTTCTTCGGCTTCACTCTCACGAGCACGCGATTTCCTTCTCCCTGAAGGTAGGGATGGAAAGTGGGAGAAGCTTTGGAAACGAGTTGGTCGTAAAGCTTGCCGTCGACCTCTGGTTTGATCGCATATCTCAGGTCAATCTTCCCAGAGATCTCGGAATACCTCACATTTGAATTTCCTATGGTGAAATCTTCGTCTTGTCCCGCTTTGTGATTGTACAGCTCTGCAGTTCCTACAATCAGTACGGCCCGCGCAAAGTTGTCTCTCATCCCCGTTACCGGCCGGTTATCCATATCAATCACCGCCGCGCAGCGAGGATCTCTTGTTAGGTTTCTGGTATTCGTCCTGTTCACGCCCAGGTCGAAGTAAATGCTCTCGCCGTCCCAGTAATACCAGAACGGAGCTATCGTGGGAAAACCATCTTTTCCATTAGTCGACAGGCGTGCGATCAACCTTCCGTCCAGGAAGTAATCGAGTTCTTCCTTGGACATGTTGACCTCGGGGTTCCAGCGGAGAGCCATCTTAGCTCAAATCCAGATTTGGTGAAAAGTCACTAGGAGCTAAATAACTTCTTGAAGCGCCCGTCGAGTTTCTTGATCTTGTTCTGAAGGTTTCCAATTTCGTTTAGCAACTGACTGTAGAGTTCCTCGGATGCCTTCATCCTCTTCCTGAGATCTTCGGTGAGGTCCACATTTACGATCTCTTCCATCATAGAGGCATCCGACTGGATCGCCATGCTGAGCTGTTTGGTTTTGTCGGAGAGCTCAAGCAAAAGCTTGGAGACATCGGGTGAGATTTCAAATTCCCTGGGCAACGCAAAAAGCTCCATAGCCTAACTGCAAAAAAAGTTAACGGGACTTTAGAACTGAAATCGTTCCAATTCTCGAAACTTGGCTTTCATTTTTTCTTTGTTCGGACAGACTTTGTGGATCCCTTTGGGCGGACTGCTCTGCATCGGCGCGTATGGTTCGTCGTCATAGATGGGTTCGTTGCAAACTTCGCAGGTGGCTCGCATAATTCTCAATTGTGGAAGCGGCCACTACCGGAAAAATGGGCGAAAATAAACTAGTCGGGAGTATAAAATATATTGGAATTTTTTCAGGCTTTGCCAATTTATCGGAAGAAATTGTCGGAGAAGATTCGAAAATTGCGAAGCCTTCCGAAGGATTTTTCCACCCTAGATTTTCTACGTGTTAATTTTCGGTTGCTGGTGATACTTGCCGAGAAAGAACTTTGTAACTAAGATTAGATCGTATAGAAGGAAAATAAGCCCGAGCAAACCGAACGGCAACGTTGTGATGAATGCACCCAAACTCGTATCTTCATTTTCGTTAACCCAAGCGGCTGAAAGTATGACTATGTACCAATATGAGAGAACGAATGCGAAAAATCCAATAGTTATCAAAGTAACTATTGCAATTTTTGTAGTGTTCTTCAATAGTCGTCTATTCTATCTCCCTTCGGTTGCTGTACACCGCCAGGTTTTTGCTTTCAAGGTTTGCGCTTTGAATCAAAGTCAGCCATTTATTCGAACCTTCAATTTTGAATCCAAGTCTGCCGGCGTTTGACCGTTGGTAGTTGTTCAATTTCCGGTGCTCCTTTTTCGATAACGAAATGCAGAAGCGACTAGGATAATAGCCGTAAATACAGAAACACCGAGCCGAATCGTTGACAAGTCCAAAACGTAATCCGGAGAAAGTGCAAAGAGAATAAGCGAGAAAGCAGCAAAGCCTAGAATCAGCGCCAGAATGAAGAGCTGGAAACGCGTCATTTATTTCGCCTCGTCTACGAGTTCTACGCGTTCGAGCAGCAAAGCTGTGAAAGCTCTCCCTAGTATTCCTTCTCGAATTCTCCGGACATACTCATGTGTCAATCCATATCCTCCAATTACTCTTTTGGGTTACCAGAAACGAGCTTCAGCATCATTCCGAAATGCGGACACTGGACAACGAAAAACACCGTCAGGCTAGCGTCCACCATTTGGTCGGTTACAAGAAAGTGCCTGAGACAGATCAGACAAACTATATCCCAGATCCCGCTTGACTCGTTACGACTAAACAGCGTCCGCCTTATCCCGGCAGGCCCGGCGAATTATTTGTTTTTGTGCTTCCGTTAGTCTCATCCGTAGCAACCGGGCTGGTTTCTATGTACCTTGAAAGAATTGGTACCTGAAAAACTATTGAGATGAATGCTACGCCAAGTACCATGCTCGTTATCGTCCGGATATTATCAGGAGAAAGTACAGCCGAGGCACTGAGAGAAGCCGCCAGCGCGATCGAAAGCGCCCCTCTGACCCCGCCCAGCATCGCAATATTACTCCACCGGATTGGAATTCGCTCACCGAGCTGGTTGAATAACGCAAGAATCGGGTAAACCGAAGCTGCACGAGCGAGTGTAACCGCCGCGTACGCCGCGATAATCAAGAAGATCGACTGCGAAAAAGTAACTAGTGTGGTCTCAAAACCGATCAGCAAAAATGCAACAGAGTTTCCGATGAAAGCTGCCACCTCCCAGAAAGTGAGGATGGTATCCCTGGAAGCCGGACTGATTGTTTTTCCCATGGTGACGTTCCCGAAGTATAGACCCACAATTGCGACCGCGATGAGCCCCGACGCTCCCACTCCGGATGCGAAAACGTACGAGCCGTACACCGCCGAAATTGTGAGGATTAATTCTGCGATCTTGTCGTCTATTTTGGAACTTACAGCCCTCGCCGCTATCGCGATTAAAAGCCCGATCAAAACTCCGCCGGCTATACTGAAAGCAAAGGAAAATGCAGCCGAAAAGATCGAAATCTTGGCAAGAGTTATCGAAGACAAAACTATGCTGAATACCACTATCGCAGTGGCATCGTTGAACGCTGCCTCGGTATCCATGAGAGCGACAAGCCTGGGAGCGACCGCGGTCCTCCGGAAGATTTCTAGAACTGTTACGGCGTCAGTGGGAGCGATTATCGCGGCAAAGAGAAGTGACACCGCAAGAGGCAGGCCTGAGATCCGGGTCAACACGAATCCTCCGACGATCGTTGCAATTACAACTCCCGCCGTTGCAAGCACAATTGAAGGTCTTATTACAGCACGAAGATCCGGCCCCCGGATATGCATCATAGCCTCGAAAATAAGAGGCGGCACAACAATCCCGACAAAAAGGCCTCCTCCAACTAGAGTTTCATAGAAAGTGCCCATCTGTTGCAAAACAGAGGCTATCGAATCCAGCACGACGTTAGAGCCAAGAAACGGAAGAGCCGATACCGCTGTAATCCCAAGGCCTACAAAGACCAGAATTACGGTATAGGGTAGTTTTGTTTTGACCGAAAAAATCTGCGAGACAAGCATTACGACCAGGAACAGAGTGAGAACGAGTTCTACGGTCGCAACTGCCATAAAATCGCAAATATTGCGGGTTCTCAATTAAGTTATGGATTGATTGAAGATTTTTGGATTACAGCTAACTGGCCAAATTTTTCCCAGTTTTGGAAAACTCGATAGCCTCTGGAAAAAAGAGCGGGATCATATCGAAATCAAATATTTCGGAAAGAAACAGATCGGAGAAAGAGAGTATCGAAAAAAAGAGGTTATTGAGAGCGTCTGAAGACGCCCTCACATTCCATTCGGCTAGGAGAACTGCTCCAAGATTACGGGTTTCACTGATATTCTCTTTACCTTGCTTCGGAAGAAACGGAAGAAACGGTTGTAAAACCTGTTTCGACGATTCCAAATTAGTCTGTTACCTGCGTTCATGTTCTATTTACTCACCGGGAAAGCAGGGTAACGTCGTCATGATTGAAAAGCCTTTACGTTCCTTTTGGAAAAATTTTGACATGAAAATCCGGGAAGCTGAATTCAAGTTGCCCCAAAAAAATTTCCGGAAAATATTCTCTATATTTTTCTTGATCGAATTTTGATCCAGACGAAATGGATCTCGGATTCGTACGACCGATCCTCCAAAAATTCTGATATTTTTTCGATCGCATGTACAGATGCAATGATCGGGTCGAAATTTCAAAATGAAATGCAGTAAAAAAGATCTGATCCGGAAAAAATTCTTCCAGTACTCGGATTTTTCCGTTGAATAAAGGGCCGGATCCGTAGCCCTCTCGAATATCGATCTATGGACTGCTCTGGATCGTTACTGAAATCAGGGTGGCTTGTGACGGATTAGAGGGTGGTGTTCCACCTTGGGCGCAAGATGCGGTCGGAAGGTTTCCAATTGCATCTACGACGCTCATTCCATTGATCACTTTACCAAACACTGCATATTTTCCATCCAGAGATGCGTCATTGTTTGCGAGGTTAATGTAAAACTGTGAAGTCCCAGGAGTACCGGCGCCCGTACTAGCCATCCCAAGGTATCCAACGTCATTGTGCAAGGAAGAAGGGGCTTCGAATGAGATAGTCGTATTCGAGCTTCCTCCTCCCCAAGTGCAGGGCACTCCGGCTCCATTTTTCGTAGTGGGGTCACCGGTTTGAATTACAAAGCCCTTTACGATTCTATGCCAGACCAGATTGTTGTAAAATCCTTGATTCGCAAGAGAAACAAAGTTTGCAACTGTCTTAGGAGTCTGGTTCTGAAACAGTTCGACCTCGAAAGTCCCTTGAGTTGTGACAAATTTTGCGTAGATCAATCCACTACTCGAAGTAGCGGTTGTTTGACTTGAAGTTGTCGTCGTGGTTGTGGAATGCTGCGCCGAGCTGTAAACAAAGTAACCGCCGGCTATTGCAATTATTGCAATTACGGCAATTACTGCAAAAAGCGTAGTGCGGTTGGGACTGCTACCAGATGCGTTTGACTTTTTGTACTTTTTGGAAGTGTGGGGCATGATCGAGATGAAACGCTAATCGTTTTGAAACATCCACTTTTGTAAATTTCCCCTCGTTTCACGAACATTGGAAAAAAATTACCAGCTCTTATCCGACTCTATAAGATCCAAGACCGTATCTTCGGTAATTCTAACTTCTCCCGTCGGTTCTGTCGATACGACTCTATAGTTCACGTCGAGGCCTGCCACCGGTTCCATGTCGTAAACCACTTTGAAGGGTATCCGACCGAGATGATCTTTCGCAACTACCCTGTTCAAGAGAGCTTCATATTTCACACGCCGACTTATCGACGAAATGTACTGCTCCCTTTTTTTGGACCACATTTCTACAGAACTTTTTCTTTTTGTGGCGACCTCATCTGAAGTTTTCTCGGCAAGCCACTTCGGATCGTCCCACTCAAACCGGTAGGTAAGGTCGATTAGTTCCCAGTTTAGCTTGCTCAGTTCAATGCCAATGTCTTTCGCGTCAAGAACCGACAATGTCCAGCAGGGTCCCGATCGAAAACAAATTCTTGTCCATTATTTACCTTTTCCAGAATCCTCGGTGAGCAGGAACCGCCGACATTCATTGAAAACTGATCAATAGTTCATTTTTTTCGCCAATCTTAGCGAAAGCTGTTGTTAATGTACCGTCTTTGTCCTCCAATCGCCAATTTTAACTTCGGCTTGTTTGTAGTCAGGCAAAGCAGAGTTGATTCCTGCGCTCCAAGAGATCTTTGGAGTTATTTTGATGTATTTTCCGGGACCGAACATTCCGGAATGATCTACAACTTCAGCCGTTCCGTAAATTTTGATTGTTCTGGGCTTCCAAGGTTGAATGGATTCCAGATCGTCAACCACAAAAGCTACTTTCTGGTTACCCTTAGAGACGTTCAGGTACTTTTTTCCGCGGAAAAATATTTCCTGTGTACCACTTCCTACCCAAATGGTATTTCCATCAAGTTGAAAACCTACGGGGACGACATCGGGTTGACCGTTTTTAGAAACGGTAGCAAGCCTGCCCAGTCTCTGACTCTTCAGGTACTCGATCTCTTTTTCTGTGAACATGGTTCCAGAAGGGGCGCGCTTCGAAGATTAACCTTTTGCCAGGACAGCCGGACGTTGAATCGAAATCGTCTCAATAATCATCTGGAAAGAAATTGTAGCTTCTTCCGGATTGAGGAAGGCATCGCACCATAAAAGAACGTCTTGTCTTCGTCATTCAAGACTTTGAACAAGCTAAGGCATGCTAGAAAAATTCCCGCTCCGATTAAAGTGAACGGAACTATAGTCCAGGATTTGTCCGAAACGAAAGAAGTCAGCGTAAAATCTACCGAAAAAGGGATCGCAGCTGCAAGCAGTGCTTTAACGTAGAACGTCCACTTGTCTAGGTTGCTTAGAAAGCTTCTCCCGATATACAACGCGACAACCATCCCAACTATAGCAGTCATCGACCTTGCTACCGCCGCACCGACAAGTCCGAATTGCGGTACCAGGACGAGGGAAAGTCCGAAGATGGATGCAGCCGTAAACCCACTGATAGCGAAAACCTGAATTGTTCTGCCCTTTGCCTGCAAAATCGAGTAAACCACGTACTGGACAGCAAAGAAAACATAGAATATTGCAATAATCTCGAGTGGTTCGGACCCAAGCTGGTATAGCGCTCCGCCAGAAAATAGTTCGAGCAACTGTGGAGATACTGCCGCGACAAGGAAAGAAGCGGGCAGGACAGAAAGGACCACAAACCTGATCGCAAGCCTCATCCCGTTTGAAATCTCTGAAGGATTCTTTTCACGGAACGAAGCTTCGGGAAGGAGCGCAGTAACAAGCGGCGTAATAAGAACGAAGTTTAGAACGTTTGAGATCGTCACCGCAGTATTGTAGATCCCCAGGGCTGAAGGATTAAGATCCCCTCCCACCACTACGAGATCCACTTCGGTCGTCAGGACGAAGAAAATACCTGCGATGCCAAGAGGAACGGAATACCTGAGCAGATCCTTGTAGGAAAGAGATTGCGAAGAATGCGCATTTTCAAAGCGCGGTGCCTTCCCGAGATCTGCAAAAAGAACCCGAATTGACCAGAGAATTAGTATAGTGAAGTAAATTATCCAGGCATAAAACGTCACAAGGAGATTGTGCGAAATCACCAGTGCTATGATTGTAAAGAAAACCATCACAGTTCTGGCAACAAACAGCATTCCAGCAAGTGCTGTGTACTTTTTCAGTCCCTGAACGGTTCCTTGAACAACCGAACCCATAGAGCTAGAAAATAGCCAGAGCCCGCCAACGTCGAATGCCTCTGTCCATGCCGGGCTTTTTGTGAAGAACAGAGACAGCGAGTTTGCAAGGAGAATGAAAGCTGCAGTTGCAGTAGCACTCGTAAGAAAAGAGAGGGTGAGGATTTTGTTCGCTCTCGATCTTAGCTCGATCCTATCATCAGTATCTGAAAGATATTTTGCAGCCGCATACTGGAGCCCCATCGGAGCGATGACAGCTGCAATACCAACACTTACAGCCATTGCGCTGTAGATGCCGTAATCTAAATTCGGCAGAAGGCGCAAAAGTACAGCGAGGAAGACAAAGCCCAGGGCACTGGTCGCGAGGTTTTGGATCGTCAGCGATCCGATTCCGCGAGTGATGTGGCGGCTTTCTTCTGTTGCGTAAGATGTGTCATCAGCGAGAGATTCTTCCTTTAGCGTCAAAGGCGCATTACCTGAAAATGGGGAACCGCTATAGGCTGGCGCCGAAGACAGAGAACACTAGGAAGGAGAAGAGCAGCACCGAGGAGAGAATGATTGAACTGCGAAGCAGGGGACGCGTTCCTGAAATCTTGTCCGCGGCTACAATGTAACCCAGCAAAGTTAGGGCACCTACTGTGGTAGTCACGGTGAAGAGATCTATACCATGCTTCAGATTCTCAACCGAAGGGAGAAGGTCGTATTTGGGACTTCCAAACAGCATGTAGCCCGATCCTTGCGTGAAAGAGAGCGTCAGGAACGCGACCATCGCGCCGAACACAAGCATGTACATCCCGACCGAGTACTTTTCTGAAACGAGGGCGTAAACAAATCCAAGCGGCAAGATAAACACCCACCACTGTGGTTGTTGGGCCGAGAATATCATGAAAAAGACAAAGGCTATCATGGTATAGGTAACGAGGCTTTGCAGACCAAAATTCCGGCGCCAAACGAACACGACCGCAAGCGCGGCAAGTAAGAAGATAAGCGGGTGGAGAGCGGCTAGCTGAGGAAAGTTGGACATTATCGTGTAGGGAGTGTGGGGCTGTGCCAGCAGCAACACGGAGGAAGCTCCAACTGCTGCCGCTCCGATGAGGTAAATCAGGTGGAACTCAGGCGGATAGGCGACGAGTAAAATCAAGGGGCAGAGAAGGACAAGAATTGTCTTAATTTTCAATGGTCTTGTGAAAAGCGATTTCAAAAGAAGGAAAGCTAGCGGGATAAGTCCTACGAGCTCGATCATCGCGGAAAGCGTGAATGCAATCGACGCCTTGAAATCGTGGGATAGTCCACATTCATCATCTCCTTTTTTGAATAGGAAAACGAATCCAAGGACGATGAATGAAACTGTGCTCGCCTCGTACTGCCCCCAGACGGATGAAACGTAAATTGAAAGAGGATTCAGGAGGTAGAAGAAGGCAAATAATTTCCCGACCTTGCCAGGATTGAATTTGACGATCAGGTACGATATGAAAAGATCTGCTGTTATCGGGAAGGCTTTCAGAAATATTGACTCAAAGAAACCCGTCTGGTGTCCGAGGATGAAAAAGTCCTGGAATCCAAACTTGAGCAAGAGCGCGTAAAATGAGTAGGGCACCCAGTAGAGGAAGAACGTGAATGGCAGCGTGGGACCTAGTGAAGTTCCCGCAGATCCAAATTCAAACCAGCCTCTAGCCGAAGTTGCGTAGATACCGATATCGAACGGCTGAGCGGCGACTGGAGCGAGAGCCAATCGGCAAATGATTCCAACAGATACCGCTACGCCGATCTGCCAGAATTTGAAATCATTATCGTCGCCTCTGAATCTGTTGTACAGGAAGAAGGCCATTGTGATTGGCGCGACAAAGAGGAAGAAAATGAGGTAACCGTACCAGAATGATCCCTGCGTGGAAACTGTCTGGGCAGTGACAGCTGGTGAGGAAGAGTTCTGTGAAGGAGTGAAAATGAAACTGACGCTTTGAACAGAAACATTGCTAAGCGAGCCCGTCTGTGCAACAACAGCTATCGTGTAGCTGTGAGTGGGTGGCAAAGAGTCCGGAAAAACTATTGGACTCCCCTTGGGATAGAGGGAGTAATCATAAGACGCTATGGTCGAACTGTAATGATAGAGCGAACCGGGAAGCGCTGTGCTTCCGTTTAGCTGGTAGATCTGGTAAGCAGTTCCCACTGGAGCGGAGATTTTGAGACCTAGATTGATCTTGTTCAGAGTCCAAGATGTATTCTCAGCCGTCGGAAGATGATCAAACGTAAAATAAACTGAATGATATGTAGTTCCGTTCTGGTAGGGGACGAGCTTATAGCTCAGGAACTGCATATTTTGCAAATTAAGACTAAATGCAGTTGTTGCGTTCATGGCTGGCCGTTCAACGAATATTTCCACCTGACTAATGTTCTGGACAGCAGTGCCAATGTTTTGCTCGGCAAGATCCTCGATGTTAGCCTGAATGTTTTCGACATTGCCTGTTCCAATTCTATGATCTAGAAAATCAGAGTTGTTCCATATCGGAATCATGTTTTTTCCGTGTGAAGTGAAAAATCTGATTCCATAACCTGTCCCCTGTGAAACAGAGACCTGCGCGAAGAGAATCGGATACTCCTCGAGATTTACAGATAATTTCCTCGTTATCTGGGCAAATGTTGGAGTCGGACTGGGCTGGAAAAAGCCTGAGAAGTTTACCGTGGCGGGTGAATTGAGCTGAGCAGAGGTTCCAGACTGAGCACCTGTCAGGTTCCATATAGTTGGAGCGTTGTCTCGATAACCAACGGTAGCGGTTAGCGGCTCGGCATAAGATCTCGAAATGTATTGCTGTCCATTTACTACCTGAAGGTTCTGCGATGGAACTGCACCGGCTAACCCTAGGGTAAGGATGACTCCGATCAGTAAGAGAGAGCAGACAATTTTCTTGCCCTTTGAGAGCCCAAGGATTTCATTCTTTAAAGAGGAAAGATACTCTCTTAGTTCCACTGCTCTAACTCCTCCCAAACTGCCATTGATTGATTTGCGGTACTAAGGTCGTGGATGGAATCGAAAGCTTTCGAACCCATCTTCTGGGCTGCCGAAGGATTTTCTGCAAGATACCTTGCCCTTTGCTGCATCATCGGAACGTCGGTCGGATCGCAGAGGTACGAACTTTCCTCATCGACCAGGAGCTCTTTGACCCCGCTCCGCGTGGTAAGAATGGTGGCTTTTTTGTGTAGAGCCGCTTCAGCCGGAATAAAACCGAACCCCTCAAAAAGAGACGGATGAATAAGAAAACTTGCACCCGCATAGAGGCTGTGCATTATCGAGTCGTTAGAGCCATAAAAGATCTGGAGATTGATTCCAAGCTTGGAGGCAAGCCGTTCGTACTCGTTTTTGAGTTGTCCCGAGCCAACGATGGCAAGAGTACAATCGTTTTTCAGCGGCTCCATTGTCTTGATCCCAGCCTGGAAGTTCTTGTAGGGGACAAAGGCTCCGACCATCATTACGTACGGTGATTGAATCTCAAGTGGAACTGTTTCCGCGGATAATAGCCCGCTCTCGACCGGCGGGTAAACTACAACTGAATCCCTACCGTAAATGTTCTTGATGTATCTCGCCTGGTACTCGCTATTTGAAATGATCTTTCCATACCTCGTCACGGTTTGATAATCAATAATTCTCAAAATTCTCTTTGAAATAGGAAAAAAAGTCAGCCCGAGACTGCCCAGAATGTTTCCGTAAAACGACTTTGTGGTCTTTTCAAAGGTGACGCTAACGTTTCTGTAATCGTCGCCATGTAGCAGATCCGAGTAAGCTGGTTCGAAAATGCTTCCAGAATACCAGGCAGTCTTTTTTCCCAGCGAGCGGACGATCCTGAAGGCGAGAAGGGGCTCCACGTGGTGGTGTATCAAGATCCTGTCGTATTCGTCAAGGTCTCGGACCAGCGTGAGAGATTCTGGGTCTCCGAGATTCTGGGGCAACGGCGTGAATGAGATCTTATTCAACTCCTGTCGTGCCCAGAGGTGCTTGTCAGTAAAATCTGCGAAAAGGTCAACATCCTTCCCGGCTTCCTTGAAGCGAGAATAGTGCACAAGCGCAGCTCGCTCAGCTCCACCAAATCGTCCAAATGCCTGAATCAGAATAGCAACGCGCATCGAAAAAGTACCCCGGCAAAAAACCTTCGATATTACACAATCAGAAATCAGCCTAGCAAGAAAGTAGAGGGAAGTGCACCCTTAGCTGGTTAGCATTGCAAATCCAGAGAAAACTTCGTGAGAAAGGGTGTTTGCGTTCTACGAAGTATTCAGTGGTACCAATGTTTGAGATTCCAATCTTCAATATGATCGAGTTGGAACGGGAACAATGTTACCGATATCAACGAATCGTAACTGTAGTTCCCAGAGTTGGGGAAAAATATTCTACGTCGAGGTTGATCGCCCCAAATTCGTTATAATGCGCAACGATGGTTTCGAAACGAATGATAACTAAACACGATCCAATCAGAATTCGAGCTATGACGTCAGCCGCTCTGAGATCTCAATTGTTCCGCGAACTTCTCTGACCATTTTCGAAAATCGAAAACGATCGCTGCTAATAATTGCCAATTTACAGCATCACTAGGATGACCGGTAGTCAAATTATCCGATCAAGGCTAAGTATGATCACCGGGTTGTAGTAACATGAGAGCGAAACAGAAATTGGCTTTGAAGACAAATTCAACAAAGGCAAATACTCAGAGTAACCTCCTTTTCGTGTTCGTCTGGGCACTGACCTTCGTTTCGGTTTTTGAACGAAGTCTAAACTCTAGATCACAAGGGAACAAAAAACCTGCTGATCACGAGTAATCAAGGCAGTAATTCTGGAATCCAAGCTTTAAGTCTTAAGGCTTTTCCAGTTTTCATCCGAGTACTCAATCTCTGCTTTGAGATCTCTCACCTGTTCTCGGTCTAGCGATCTCATCAATTTTCTCATGCTAGAATATTTGCCTCCCAGATAGTTTAGCACGTATTCTTCTTCGTCTTTCACCTTCTCAAAAGGGGTGACAAGTCTGTGGAAGTGACCGAAGAGGTGTTCCGATTTCAAGGGATAAGGCGGCAGACCGTAAAGAACTACCTTGGATCTCTGCTTTGATTCCCGGTGGATTTTCTTTATAACGCCAAATCCTACATAAATCACTGAATATAAAATTGTAGCGTTCCGGTAGGATACACTTTCGATGTCATCCCAGAGTATCTTGATGTTAGAAAAGCCCGATTTTTCGACTTCTCTCTTTGCTCGCAAATACCTGTAATAGTGGTCCTCAACTCCCACCGCGAGCTTCACCTTTGGAGCTGCCCAGATGCAGGGTCCGCCATAGCCGCAGCCCAAATCATAGAACACGTCTCCTTTAGATGGATTCAAGTAGCCCAAAACGCGATCGAACTCTCTTTTGCTCGACGCTCTTGGGCTGCCTCGCCAAGCTGCCGCCCTAGCAACCATATTTGATTTCTACACTTTTTTCCTTGGTAGTTAAGGCAGTTCTAGTTTCAATATACCGAGAAGATTGATACAGATAAAACAGATTTGGAGTTCAATTTCTTAATAAGAAAAGTTTGGAATATGGGGAACCTGAGATTCGTACAAGATCCCAAGAAAAGAGTCCTATGGCGAAATCAGATACACGTTTCTCTTCCTTCAGTTTCGCGGCACAAAAATCTCGCATCTCTTAAGAATTGAGTTCATCTCATATGACAATTTTCCTGCTCGGCATCGATGGAGCTTCAATGAATACGATCAATGAGACGCTCAGCCGAATTCATCTCCCGAACTTTGAGAAACTAATTGCAAAAGGGTCATTAGCTGATCTAAAGTCGGTTTACCCGTATGTAACTGCTCCAGCGTGGACCACGATTTTCTCCGGAGTCAACCCCGGAAAGCACGGGATTTTCGAGATGTTCGAAATTAGGGACGACAAAGTCGTACCATCGAACATGCGCAGTACGGATGTTCCACTTCTCTGGGACCATCTCTCCTGGGCAAACAAACGGAGTCTTGTTGTGGGCATCCCGTTCATACATCCAGCGCCGAAGATAAACGGCATCTTCGTCACGGGTCGATTCTCTCCAAAGTTATCATGTTATCCCGAGGAAACTAGATCGCGGTTCGACCTGCGGGGTTTCAATTTCGACGACCTGTCAATGGAAGAAAAAACAGAGAAAATCTTCGTCGAGGGCTCGAACAATATCTCAACGAAGATTCTTGAAAATCTGGAAAAACGGACGAAGGCCGTTTCAGAAATGATCGACTCTGAAAAATGGGACGTTGCCATTATCGTAGAAGGCTTGCCCGACGATCTCCTGCACCTAAGCTATGGCGACAATATGATAGTAGACGAGATGTATCTCGCCCTTGATCGTCTTCTCGGACAAGTATTAAGCCGGATGACACCGGAGGACTCGCTGATAGTTTTTTCCGATCACGGCTTTTGCAAGGTCGAAAAAGTACTCTTCATGAATGAATGGCTCCTCCAGAAAAGATACGCTACTCTCAACCAGACCGCTCTTTCCAGGTTTTTGATCTGGCTGGGACTTGATTGGGATTCTTTGAGCGATCCCGGATTCACAAGCAAAATCTTCCGGTATATGCTGGAACACCTTCCGTGGCTCACTGGAAGGATAAAAAACTCGGTCCGATCCGGATTGGTAGTGGACGAAAATTATCGAATAAAAACCTCGAAAGTAAGTGCTTTCAGCATCAATGAACCTCTCGCTTGGCTTCGAATTTCGGAAAACCAAGAGAGATTCGTCACACAAGATTCTCTCGTCTCCGAGCTTGAAGAGCTGAAACAGCAGGGTCTGTTGAAAAACGTCTTTGAAACTGACAAGATTTACACCGGCAAATTCGTGAGGTTTGCCCCGGGCAAGATTCTGGTGGAAGCACCTGATGGTTGGGCTGTTGACACATTAAGATGGAACAAGAGGGAGCTAAGCGGGAAGCCTCTTTTTACAAAGAAAGGAGTACATAGACGCGAAGGAGTACTTTTCATCTACTCAGGTAGCAATAGCGTCAAGTTAGAGTCACCTAGAGTCCATGACATCGTTCCTACGGTGCTCGACCTCATGCGATTTCCCATTCCGGAAAATATTGATGGAAAGTCGCTTGTGCAGAAACAAAAAGAAGCTGAACTTCTAAATGTAGCCAAGCGCCTTTAGCCTGGCAGTAACGATTTCAGAGTCTTCGGTTGAGAGCTCTTCATCACCCTTCTTCTTGCCGATCTGAGATCTAAGGAGATACGAGACGTAATCATCAACTGAAGAGAAACCGGTGCCCGATATCATTCCTTTGAGGTCGTTGTACAAGTCGGCTCCTATCATAACCGCCACGGTTTTGTCGCTTTTCGGATCTTGAATTTGTTTTGAGTTCAAAAGAAATATTCATCCTGAAAGAAATTGAAAATCAACCAATATAGTCCGATGGTTTCCCAGTTTCAAACACCTTCTTTGGATATTTAGCAAGATCGGATCCAAAGTATGAATCGACCTAAGATTGAAAGTGATCTCGTTTTTAGAATATAGTGTTTATTTGAAGCGCATTTCCAATGGTCCATTGGGAACAATGGAGTGGAGATTAGATCCTTGAGGCGAGTAACATTGATTCTGTCCTTGTTTTTGATTACAGCAACCGTTGCCCTAACTTTCTTCTCCTATGAAGACTCTTTTGCCGCGACCAGTAGGTTTCCCGCATCAAAGCCGGTGTTTGCATTCTACTACGGCTGGTACACTCCAAACGCATGGTACGGTGGAGTAAAAGGCCTTACCTCGCTCGCTGTTGCAGATGTTCCGGCGATTGGGCTCTATGATTCTCAAAATATTTCCGTAATCGATACGCAGATTTCCGAGGCTCTATCTGCAGGCATCAACGGTTTCATTGCTTCTTGGTGGGGACCTGGAAGCTTTACAGACAACACCGATCAAATTCTGTTAAACCAGACTGCTTCCAAATTTCAAGATTTTAGCCTGACCCTGTACTTTGAGACATCCATAATACAAAATTCGACTTTATCAAATCAAAGTACGCAAATCGAAAAGGATGTTACGTATATCATGCAAACATACGGAAATAACGTTGCATTTACCCACATTAACGGCCGACCAGTGCTATTCATGAGCGGCGCCGACAACTGGCCAGTTTCATTTTGGTCTGGCGTTACAAATGCAATCCATGCTGCTAATCCAACGCTACTCGTTCTCAGCGATTCATTGAACATTGCCTACATGAGCGCGTTCGACGGTGCTGCATCGTACGTTGATCTCGGATACATGACCCAGAACCTGACACTTGTAAACGGTACCTATCCAACTTTCACTGATATCTCGAAGCTCGCAAAGAGTGAAGGCAAGTACTGGTTTGCGACCGCTTCTCCTGGTTTCAACTGAACTAATGACGGGAAGACTCAGTTCCCAAATGTGCCGAGAGACGCAGGTAGTACTTTCACCAGAGGTTGGGATATCGCCCAGAATTCAAACCCTTATGGAATAATCGTCGGCACTTGGAATGAATATTATGAAGGCACATCAATTGAGCCCACGAAATCTTACGGTAGTGTTTACTTGCAGCTTACTACCCATTTATCAGCCGCCTGGCTCATGCCGATTCACAGACATCACCACCATACCATTCCTCCCAGATTTTTCCCTCTAAGTTTATACTAATGCAATTACCAGCGTCATTTTTGTAACAGTAAAATCGTCGATGGTAGGGAAAACAAAAGAAGCATGGCACGGCTCTCACAAAATGCTGCTCCGCGCTACTATTGAACAGAAGATTCAGTGGCACACGGAACACACCAAAAACTGTTCGTGCCGGCTCTTCCCGACGAGACTCTCGTGCAGGAAAAAATGGAAAGCAAAGTAAATAATTGTCCGACTTTTTGGAACAACGAGTAGAAAAGACTCTTCCAAAATCGCTAATACTTAGGGAAATTCTCGGAGTATTAGAAAAAACTTGCAGGAAGAGAAGCTTTCGGATTCCGTTGTTGAGACGACCTCTGAAAACACCTACGGCACGTGGAGATTTCAAAAAGGTTGGAAACCTCTTCACATTGTCGACGCGGAAGGATGCTTCTTTACTGATGTAAACGGAAACCGGTACCTCGATTTTTCTTCACAGCTAATGTGCTCGAACCTGGGTCACAAAAACAAGGCAGTCATAGACGCTATTTGCGATCAAGCAAGAAAACTTCCGTACATTGCACCTTCGTTCACCTGCGATGCAAGAGCCGATCTGAGCAAGCTTCTGCTTGAAGTACTCCCAAGGGGTCTGGAGAAATTCTTCTTCACAACATCTGGCACGGAAGCAGTTGAGGCTGCAATTAAAATTGCCCGGATGTATACCGGAAAGTACAAGATCATCTCAAGGTACAAATCTTACCACGGTTCGACCGGGGGATCAATTGCCGCAACCGGTGATTTCAGAAGAATTCCAATAGAACCCGCTGGAAAAATTGATGGCGTGGTCTTCGCCCCCGAGATGGATCAATACAGATCCCCGTTTGGAATGGAGTTCGAAAATAGAGCCGAGGCTTCCGCCAACTATATCGAACACATGATAAAAAATGAGGGAAACGTTGCCGCGATTCTCGTCGAGCCCGTCGTGGGCACAAACGGTGTTCTGGTTCCTCCGAAGGAGTACCTGCCCAGATTGAGGGAGATCGCAACAAACCAAGGCGTCCTTCTAATCGCGGACGAAGTAATGTCTGGCTGGGGTAGAACGGGTGAATGGTTTGCGGTCAACCACTGGAAAGTTACCCCAGATATTTTGACAACAGCAAAGGGGGTCACGGGAGCCTACGTACCCCTCGGAGTCACCGCGACCACTCGCGAGATTGCAGAGCACTTTGAGTCTCACTATTTTGCGCATGGGCATACCTATGAAGCTCACCCGATGACACTTGCGCCCGCAATCGCAGCGATCAACGAGTACCGACGTTTAGATCTTATCACCGCAGCGAGAAAGCAGGGCGAGTACCTGGGGCTTCAGCTTCAGAAATTAAAGTCCAAGCACGTTTCGATAGGTGACGTGCGCGGGTTGGGACTTTTCTGGGCGGTCGAGCTCGTGAAGAATCGCGAGACGAAGGAACCATTCTTCACACCCGAGGACAAACTTTCCGGAAAGGCCTCGGTGCTGGACAAAATCAGCGCCGACCTAATGAGACAAGGAGTCTATGTTCAAAGCTGGCTCAGTCATTTTGTCGTGGCTCCGCCGCTGATCATAACGAGAGAGGAGATAGACGAAGGGATTAGAGCGTTTGATATGTCGCTTAAGTTCGCTGACGAACTGGTTCTGGAAAATTGAATTCGTTCACTTTCGACTGAACCATTCGCTTTTCAGAAGTACGAAAACTAGCTGATCTTCAAAACGGCCACGGAAATAGACAAGCTGTCGAAAAGTACCTTCGAACCTAAAGCCTAGAGCCCTTTCATGCGATTAATCGTAACGCTTCTTGCAATCGAAATCGCAACGCACCTGGCAGAAAGATAACCCACGGCATCAACCAAACGCGGGCCCGACTCTTCTGATTTAACCCTCCCGGTCGAAACCGCAAAGATAGTGTCGCCGTCCGAGGTCGTGTGAGTTGGCCGAATCGACATTGCAAAACCGTCGTGTGCCATCTGTGCAACTTTGATGAGCTCTTCATGTGATAGCTCAACGTTGGTTGCCACGATTCCAATCGTCGTGTTTTCCCTCTTTGGTTCAGTGCGTACGTATTCTTCTACCATATCCTCAAACTGGATAAACTTGCCACTTTCATCTCTTGCTCCCTCGAGAATCTGCCCGGTATCCGGGTTTCTTACGTTACCCATGCAATTTGTTATCATCAATGCTCCGACCTGAATTTCATCGAACAATGGGACAGAATAAGAGCCAGTCCCTCCCTTTCCAGCCTTGTCGTGTCCTGCGAATCCTCCCGCACTGCCGCCGATTCCGCCACCGACATTTCCCTCTACAACAGGATCCCTCGAAGCATTGAGGCAGGCTTGATACGCAAGGTCAGGATAGCTCGCATTCTGAATGTTCGCTCTCCACATGTCGTATATCGTCGCACCAACAATTAGAGGCATTTGCCCGCCGGCGTCCATCGAAACTTCTTGTCGCTCCAATAGATACCTTCTGATCCCAGCCGGGCAATCCAGACCGTACACGTCGCCCCCGGCAAGAAAGACGGCGTGTCTTTTCACAAATCTTTTTCCGGTATCGATTCCATCAGTGTCAAAAGTCGTTGGATAGCCACCTCTAGCTTCGTAGGCTACGTTGGCCATTGGCTCGAGTAAAATTACTGTACATCCTGTACCTGCCTTGTCCTCAGAGTGGCCGACTCGAAGCCCTTCAATAGAGGTGAGAGTATTGTTCATTTTTCTCCGCTTGCCCCATCTTTGTGCAGCACTCTTTAAACAGGATTTGCCGCCCACATCTAAAAAATAGAAGTGAGATAAATTGTCCGCGCTCGAAAACAAACCAAAAATTGTCGCGCCCTGCGGGACATGGGAATCCTCTGTCACGGCAAAGTCTATCGGATCGGGTAACCATGTTTTCGAACTTCAGCTTCATTCAGAGGACGTCTACTTTGTCGAGGTAAGACCACGCGAGAAAGCCCGATATTCAGTAATGAAATTGCGTGCGTCCGGCGGCTCCGAGGTTGAAATTACCCCGCCTCCTTTCAATGCGAGAACTACAGTTCACGAGTACGGTGGGGGCGGATTCGTTCTCGCAGGAGACGCACTAATCTTCTCGAATTTCTCAGATCAACGATTGTACAAGAAGCAAATTGCTTCATCAACGCAAATACCGACTCCTCTTACTCCAGAGGGCATCGATTCTCGGTATGCCGACGGTATTTTTGATGAAAAAAGAAATCGGATCATCTGTGTCAAGGAGTTTCATAGGGAACGCGGACAAAGAGAGGCGATAAACTCTGTCGTCGCAATTAATCTGGGAGATGGACGTGAAACTACTCTTCTGTCCGGTAACGATTTTTACTCGTACCCACGGTTAAGCGCTGACGGGAAAAAACTAGCCTGGATAACATGGAACTTTCCCAACATGCCCTTCGACGGTTCCGAATTGTGGACCGGTGAATTCAATTCCAGTGGCTTACTCCAAAACAAGACAAAGCTCGCCGGCGGGTTAGACGAGTCTGTAACTCAACCCAGATGGTCGGACTCTGGCGATTTGTACTTCATCTCTGATAGAAATGGCTGGTGGAACCTGTACAGGTGTACCGCCGCCAACGGAATTTCTCCTTTATGCCCTGCAAAGGCTGACTTCTGTCACCCCGACTGGAACCTAGGACTATCTACCTACGCGCTTCAATCAGGGGATAAAATCATCTGTACTTTCGCCGAAGCTGGCGAATGGAGACTTGCTACGATTGATATCCCCACTTCTGAACTTGCGACAGTCGTAACGCCGTTCACCGAGATACAATACATCCACGCCCTAAAGGATCGTTTCGCAGTCTTTCTAGCCGGTTCTCCGGACGGGTCTGACGCCATCTATCTCTATGACTTTCAAACCGTAAAGTTTCAGAGGATTTACGAATCTCCTGGAGAAGATTCGAGTGAGAAAGACAGTCTCCCATCGCTTCCGACACCAAAGAGCTTCAAGACTTCAAACGGCCTCGAAACTCACGCCTTTTTTTACGAGCCATTCAATCCTAGTTACCGAGCGCCGGATGGAGAAATGCCTCCTCTTGTAGTCATGGCACATGGTGGCCCGACTCATGCTTCTTCTAATGTGCTTCGAGGTACAACACAATTTTTCACTTCGCGTGGATTTGCAGTGCTGGACGTGAATTACGGAGGGAGCAGCGCTTTCGGTAGGGAATACCGCAGGAGATTGAACGGACAGTGGGGAGTTGTTGATGTTGATGACTGTGTTAACGGTGCTCTTTCGCTTGCAAGGGAAGGGAAGATAGACCGCGAGAGAGTTGTCATTCGCGGAGGGAGCGCGGGCGGATGGACGACTCTGTGCGCCGTGGCCTTCAGCGATTTCTTCAAGGCAGGCGCATGCTACTACGGCATAAGCGATCTGGAGCGCTGGGAACTCGATTGTCACAAGTTTGAGTCTCAGTACCTGCACAGTTTGATCGGATCTTTTCCCCAGGAGCGCGACCTGTTCTTGGATCGTTCCCCTACAATTCACGCAGATAGTGTGAATGCTCCATTGATTATTTTTCAGGGCTTGGACGACAGGGTCGTGCCGCCGAGCCAGAGCGAGTTGATGGTTGAGGCGCTCAGAAAGAAAAACAAAACTGTCGAATATTTTGCGTTTGAAGGCGAGCAGCACAACCTTAGACAGGCAAAGAGTGTTGAGGAATCGCTAGAGCGCGAGCTTGCGTTTTTCAAGAAAGTATTGAAGATCCAATAAATCATGACATAGAACGAGCGCTCTAAATTCTCGAAAGAACTTGCACTCTTAGTTCCCTAAGAGAACAAAGTGGGGAATCATTCCCCTAATTTGACTAGTATATTGTCGCGAAGTAGAAAGTCTGCTGCTGCATTGGCTCTGTCGGATTATAGAAGAATCCGTGAATGTTCGAGGTCATGGTGACGAAATAGAGCGGATACACTGTGTATAGCTGCAATACATCATTATTTGCAAACTGGAACATCTGCGATGTCGTCTTGAGTAGATTCGCGTTGTCACCAGCATGTGAATAGTTCAGAGCTTGAGTAGACAGAGTTCCAAGTGTCGTATAGTTAAAGTGCTGAATTCCGTACCAAGTTCCGCCGGGAGCTAAAAGAGTCCCGGTATAGTCAGTAACCCATGGATAGTCCGCAGTCCAATCGAGCCCGTCGTAAGAGTATGTCTGTCCTGCAAACGCTTCTGATATCAGTGAACCACTTGGCTCTGGAACCACGGTCACGGTTAGACCCATGTTATACGTTGTGCTGATGTTATTGATCGCTTGGGCAAGCTGGGTAACGATTGCACCATCGAGTGTATTCCCGCTCGCGTAGTTCATGGGGACTGTCTGTGCAACTGGACTCTTGCACGTGCCACCATTTGCCTGCAATGCGGCAGAGGAGCATCCGAAGGTGTTGTTGAACTCACCCGCGTTTGCCGGGTGACCGTTGAAGTCAGTGAAATTCTTCAGCGGATTTTCCATGGCCTGTAACAATAGATCCTGAGACGCGGTGAGATTGAAGTGGTAGGCAGGAACGATCGAAGTATTGTATGCGCCATTCGGACCGATCCCCGGAGGAACCAAATTAATCTCAACCTGACCCATGCCGTTGTTATCTTCGACATTCACTAGTGACATGTTCACGGCGTCTGCAAACGCAAGCCTGATTCTTCTATCCGCAAACGGCTGGAATGAATAGAACTGGCCCGTAAGAGGATTGGATACGTTGACATTGAATCCAATCGACTGCGAATTCAGAGAAGTGAATGGACCGAGGAGCGAAACGCCGGATACTACTGATTTGAGTGAACCATTATTAAGCCAGGTACTCCGGTCAGCAACATCGTAAAGATGGTCATTTGTAACCGAGACTATGAGCGGGGTTCCTGTCTTTGCAGAGTTCTCAATATCAAGCAGTCTTGTTTGAGGCGATGGAACGTAGTTGATGTCAATCGTCTTGATCTGAGGTGTGATCTTCTGCCCGCCCATGAACTGATACGGACCGCCCCAGTAGCTTGGATTCGCCTGCAGCACAACCTGCTGTGTAGTTGGGCTCCAGCTTTGGAGTGAGTACGGTCCCGTTCCACCGAGTGAACTTTGCGGCGCAGCATCGTAGTAAGTAGCACCACAACCACCCACTGTCGGTGCGACTCCACAAGTCGATACTTCGTCATCGAAGTACTGAGTCATGACTGAAGTTGAATTTCCGCTAAGAGTCGGGTACGGAAGTTTGTAACCGGCTGCTGTCCAGGTGGCAATATCTTTCTGCATTGTATAGTCCGGTGCGATCATAGGAGCACCCCATGTTGCAAAGAGGTAAGGGAATGCGCCGTCGTAGTGCTGAAGGTTCATAACAAATGTACTTCCACTGGTTATGTGGACGAAGTTTTCAGCAAGGACTTGATTCACCCATGCAGGATTGTAAGCTTGATTGTGACCGCTCAAAACATAGCTGAGACTAGTATTCGCAAGTTGTTGCTCGATCCACGCCGGGCCATATCCTCCGAGTGAAGAGGGAGAAGACCCATCAATTATGAAACCGCGCATGATTGAGAAATATGCTGCCGTTGAATTGAACTGCTCTCCATCTGCAAAAGTGATCCCAGTTCGCAGAGCAAAGTTAACGCTCTTGTGATCTGCAGCAATTGTGTAATTCTGCGCGAGCCATGGTATTATCTGAGTGCCGCTGGTACCATTGTACCAGAGCAGGTACTCATAGATATTGTTCATTATTCCGAGATCGTACCCGATATAGTCTACTGTGGGGTCCAGATATTGAGGAGTAAAAATTGTCTCGAAAGTCAAGGAAGCTGGAATTGTCCCTGATGAGGAAGTTGAAGAGCTTGATACCGATGAGCTTGAGGAAGATATAGAACTGCTAGAAGACGAGGAGGAAGAACTTGAGCTTGAAGATAAGGAAGAAGATGAACTTGAGGAAGAGGAAGAACTACTGCTCGGAGCAGAACTTGTAGAAGAAGAAATGATGGTAGATGAACTAGATAAGCTCGTCGAAGAGCTTGAGGTAGTGGACTTTGCACTATACAACGCAAAGTAAGCTGCACCGCCGGCGATGAGAATTATTACGACTACTACTGCAATAACAAGTGCGATTCTTCCCAGTCCAGTTTTAGAATAATTCAAATTAAAGTCCGAACGGCAGGTCGTTAGTTAAGCATTTCCGGAATCTTCTCGATGAAATCTAGAAAGGCCTGTTTATGATCTACTTTTTCGAGGGCTTCTGGCCCGGAGGATGCGGGCCAACTGTCATGAAGATCTCAGGAATTAGGGCAACCCACCCTTCTTTAGCTGCGAAATCAGTCTAACGGAGTCAGGGACTCCACCTGTACTTATCAACAACATTTTGGTCGATCTCAATCCCTATCCCGGGAGTATCCGGAACAATTAGTTTTCCATGATTGATCTGGAATTTTTGTTTCGAAAGTTCCGAGATTAGCGGATTTGATTCCTGCTTCAATTCCATCAGAAATCCATCCGGAGCTGAAGCAACAAGCTGCATCGAAGCGGCGCTGTTAATCGCAGTGCTCCAGTTGTGCGGTACCCATCTTACGTTGTTTATCCATGCTAGTTCTATTATCCGCTTCATTTCCGAAATGCCCCCTAGCTTGCTTGCATCGGGCTGGATTAGATCCGCTGCGTGCCTTGAAATCACATCAGCAAAGTCGTAGACCGTATAGAGACCCTCTCCGAATGCTATTGTCACGTCAGTTGAGCTCGTAAGGCGCACGTAACCCGCGAGATCGTCCTGCGGCAGAGCTTCTTCGAGCCAGAAGATTCCGTGCTTTTCGAGCCGCTTTGCCATTTGAATTGCGTGGTCTGAAGTCCAGTTTACATATCGACCGACGTCAACCATGATATTACCATGCGATCCGAAAGCTTCCCTGATTGACGAAACCATCTTTTCGTCCGCTTCAGCATTTGCACCGAATGGCTTCGAGGGGATCATCCCCCAACCAAACTTTACCCCAAAATAACCGTCCCGAATGTAACGCAGCCCTTTTTCCGCAGTTCCATTAACATCATCCATATCAAACAACAAACTGGCATACAGCGGGATCTCGTTTCGATAGCATCCTCCCAATAATCTGGATGCAGGAACGCCGTACGATTTGGCGGCGATATCGACGAGCGCAGTGTCTATTCCGCTCTGAGCGAACGCGGTGAGACCACGCCTGCCATACCACGAGGTTTCCGAGAATAGCTTCTCCCAGATCTTTCGAAAGTCTCTCGGGTCTGCGTCCTTTAGCCTCGGAACAAACCCTCGTTCAATCAGCGTTTTCACTGCAAGAGCAGATTCGCCGTATTCGCCGCCGGTACAGCACTCGCCCCAACCGTCGTAGCCTTCATCAGTTTCAATATGAACCACAACCTGAAAGCCAGCATATCCACCGACGTTTAGCTCTGACTCGAATGAACCCTTGTCCTGCGCGTAGAGAATGATGGGTTCGATTCTCTTGATCTTCATTATTTTTACGGCGAAACTCTCGTTATTTAAGGAAGAACGAGGCGAAATGTCGAGACAGCAAACGATATCTAGGTTCCGGCGCCGGTAGATAGGAAATACGCCGTTACCTGGCGTTGCCTTTTTCTCATTATTTTGGATCTGACAACATGACGGAATCAGAAAATTTAGACCGGAAAACGGTCCCGCAGAAGGAAGCTCCGAGCTCGTCCCATGCGACGAGAGTCCTGCTTGTACTTACCGGCGTGGCGTTGCTTGTCAACTACGTCGAAACAATGGTCATCCCTGGAGTTCCAACCATCCAGAAGGATTTCGCCACCACCGCAACAATAGCCTCCTGGATCACCTCCGCTTATTTGATTGTCGGCAGTGCGGTATCTCCGCTTTTCGGGAAGCTCGGCGATATTTACGGAAAGAAGCGGATGTTTCTCATTTCCCTGGTCTTCTATATCGCGGGAGTGGGACTAGCCGGATTTTCACCTTCGATTTACTTTCTTCTTTTTGCAAGAGCCCTTCAAGGGATCGGTTTTGCCATAATTCCTCTCAGTATCGCGATCATCACTGACGTTTTCCCGAGGGAAAAGGTTGCAGTAGCCCAGGGCATCATCAGTGGAACTTTTGCGATCGGAGCTGCAGCTGGGCTGATAATTGGTTCGTATGTCGTCCAGGATCTTGGATGGCAGTACGCGTTTCACACTGCTTTTGTGCTAAGTATCATCCTCTTTGCCGTAGTCTTCAAGGTTTTGCAGAAAGACATCGTAAAGGCCGTAAACAAGGCGGTCGATTATGCCGGAGCAGCAATTCTAATGGCAGGCGTGACCCTGATCTTAGTTTACCTCACGGAGGGACCAAGTCTCGGCTGGCTAAGCGCTGAAGAGATTTTGTTCCTCGTTCCAGGCGCGGTCCTGACTTTCTCTTTCTTCGTATTTGAAAGCAAGAGGCAGAACCCGCTAATGAAGCTCAGCCTGTTCCGGATAAGAAACGTACTGGTTGCAAACTTGGTCGGCTTGGTCTCTGGGATCATCATGTTCCTTCTCTTCTTTGCAGTTGTCTACTACGCGCAGCTTCCGAAGCCGTTTGGATTGAGCGAGAATGTTGTCACCGCAGGATTGACCCTGGCTCCCTCAACATTGGGTATGCTTATCGGCGGCATCGTAATTGGAAGGTTCCTAGCCCGAATTGGTCCAAAACCAGTCTTGTTTTTGGGATCTGGAATTCTGGGATTGGGTCAGGTCTTGTTCATTGTCAACAGATCTTCATCTGCATATGTGGCCCTCGATCTTTTTGTAGCGCTGTTTGGAGTGATCTGCATTCTCGTTCCACTTGTGAATATGCTTGCAATTTCTCTGCCCAGAGACAATGTTGCAGTCGGTTTAGGCATTAACACGATGCTCCGAAATCTAGGCGGTGCAATAGGGCCGGTAGTTGCAACTACGATAATGGCAACCTACACCACGCAGCTCTCCGCGAACGTTGCTTTGCCCTCGTCGTCGGCCTTCGACATCATCTTCTACATTGGAATCGCGCTTGCCGTAATTGTAGCTGTAATTACTATTGGGGCAAAGAACTATACTTTCAAGAAAACTGCGCAGGTTCCGGCGGCCGCGCCGGCTCACTGAGTGCTTTGGGTATTTTCTTCTCCGTTCGTGTACCCACAAAATATATTAAGTTACAGTAATTATGCAGTAATCCTACTGTCCTATTCGGATTTCAAAGGAAAAACCAAGAGAGAAGAAATACAATGAGCGAAGCTATAGAAGTTGATATTGGCGACCTGCCGGGTGTCGGCCCAGCAACAAAGGCAAAACTGGAAAGCGGTGGAATAACCACGATTCTGGATCTCGCAGCATCGACCGTGAACGAGCTGGTAGATAACATGAATCTCACCGATGAGACAGCTCACAATCTGGTCTTTGAGGCGCAAAAGCTCCTGAGAGATAAGGGCTATCTCGAGAAAGATCTTGTCTCGGCAAACGAACTCTTCGCTAGAAGAGCAAAGATGCTGAGGTGCACGACGTTTTCCCAGAATCTTGACGGCCTGCTAGCCGGAGGAATCGAGACCCAGTCAGTTACGGAATTTTATGGGGAGTTTGGCTCCGGTAAAACCCAGATTTGTCATACAACCTGTATTTCTGCACAACTTCCCGTCGAGCAGCACGGACTGAATGGTTCAGCGCTTTACATTGATACTGAATCGACCTTCAGGCCGGAAAGAATTGCCCAGATTGCACGCGCGAGAGATCTCGATGTCGAAAGCGTCCTGAACCACATTCACGTCGCGAAAATCTACAACGCAAGCCACCTCGAACTTATCGTCAGGGCCATGGGTACTCTGATCCAGCAAAACAACATCAAACTAGTAATTGTCGACAGCATAATCAGCCTCCACAGGGCAGAATTCATCGGCAGAGGAACGCTCTCTGAGAGACAGCAGAAGCTTAACGGGATAATGCACAGATTGAAGAGAGTTGCAGAGATCTACAATGTTGCGGTAATAATCACAAATCAGGTCCAGGCAACTCCGGACACCTTCTTCGGCGACCCCACAAAGGCTGCTGGTGGAAACATCATCGGGCATGCTTCGACTTACAGAATTTACCTACGCAAGGCGGGTCAGGAACGCAAGGCAATAATGGTCGACAGCCCAATGCATCCATATGGCGATACAAACTTCATGGTGGTCGAAGCGGGAATTACAGATCCGCTCGACAAGAAACCCACGAAATTTGTAAAGCCTACGTCAAGACACGCGGATAAAGAAGATTCTCAGTCAGAAGAGTAGAGGGTTTGACCTCTCTCTTCCTTACC
>JABDCJ010000022.1 GCA_013288145.1 Nitrososphaerota archaeon
AGTGACTCTTACATGAGTTAATTTGGCGAGATTCCAAGATTCCGGCGCTAGTTTTTCATAATCTGGTAGTTTCACTATTCAATTTCTATGTCTATTCTTAGTAGACGTTCCAGTTTATTTAGAGCTCCATACGGGAAATTATTCAACAAAGTTAACTGGTCGAACAGATAATGGTCGTGAATAGTTTTTTCGTAGTTAGACATGGAGAAACACAGGCCAACGTAATGGGGGTGAATGCTGGTCCCCTTGATTATCCACTTACCAAGAAAGGAAAAAAGGAAATCGAGTATCTCGCGAAAGCGCTTTCAGAAACCAAGATATCTGGAGTATACAGTAGTCCGGTATTTCGAGCGGTCGAAACTGCGAAGATAATGGCTCGGCCACATAAATTAGTCGTACAGACGCTTGAAGGCTTGACAGAATCGAAGCTCAAGGCTGAATTTGTAGGAAAGAAAGGAAGGAAACGCATTCTCATAACACCCGAGGCATTTGACGAAACGCGTCAAGAACTCCAGAAGCGAATGGTGAGGTCAATCGAGGAGATCAAAAAGAAAGCAAGTGGAAATGTGATAGTCGTCTCCCACGGCGATCCAATAACGGCATTGCTGGAGTACGTGGTAGAAAGAAAAATTGAAAGTAACGGTTACTATGTGTTACATCCCGACCCCGGATCGGTCAGCGTTATCGATGTCAAGGACAGGCTAGAACTTGTCTTATTCAATTACCATCGAAAGTTATTTCAGCCATGGGAATTAGGTGCTCATGCGTAGATTCGCTCAAAGCGGCCAGCAGAAAAATCAAACAGATAACCCGCCTGACGAGTTTAGATTATGTTCTCAGCTTTCTCTTTGAGCTCCATGTTAGCTAACTGAATATCCCTTCGAGCTGTTCGTATTTCTCTGCTCAAGAACGGTACTAGCAATCCGCTGAAAGTTTCAGTCCGAACTAGTGTAGTTCCCGTTTCTCCCACATGTGGAACTATTTGAAATAACGTTTCCCTTTGATAAAGTCCAGGTATGGAGAACCTTCGTAGCTTCCAGCCCAATTCGCTACCTTGACTCAAGTGGCTGAGCTCTGCTCGTCTTAACTTGCCTTTTCTTCCAAGAATGGCGAAAGGAATCATTGCCAAGTTCAAGTAGTTTCTTTTGTTGACCTTAGTGCCTGTAATATCTTTCGATGCCCTAATTTTCTGGTGAGCGATTATTATCTGCCACAATCTATCGACTGTTGAGAAGACATGAACTTCGCTTCGTAATTCTTTTCTTGTAATACCTCGGTCTACTATTTCACAATGAGGTACACGTCGATATCCCAACATTCCTTCATTTGATTGACTCCTTGAACCCGAGGGTTGTGCAACTTCAGCAAGCTTGCGATCACTGAATCTTTTCCTTCCTCCGTATCCATAGAAAAAGGGCAATGCCCGAAAACTCCTTAATTGAGGAAAGAGTAGAGGACAATAATAAATGATCGTTTGTTGAACAAAACACGCATTCAGTCTCTCTTACGGAAATTGAAATTCTTACTTCCGTAGAAAGAGTGCAACACTCCCATCACGATTTGCCGGACAGACTTTGGATTTAAATGAGGCACGATTTGGTTATTCAGAGGTTCCCATTGAAGGACTCGTATCCCAACCAACGAAGAACAACACTCTAAACATCTCGACAATTGACGCACTAGTTATCAAAATCGCAGTTTCGTCAAAATGAAATCCTGATTCACCCGGCGATGCCTCTGGAATAATCATTACCTCACTTCTATCCACTATGCAAACTCCGGCCGAGTTGATGCTATCAAGATGCCTAACTTCTGAGGCAATCTCCTTAAATTGACCTGTATTTGTGTTCGACATAGGAGTGAAAATCCTCACATTTACACCGGCATTGATTTTCTTTGAGATTTCGTCCATCTCTCGCATTAGAAGTAGCTTGGCAGAACCTCTATCAATAGCCGCCACGAGAATTTCACTTTTAGCGTGGGAAAGTAAGTTTGCCCACTTTTCAGCAATCGCTCTCTGTCCGGAGATTATCTGAATCTTGTTCGCGTGTACATTGCTTTCGTTCTCTTTCAGATTGCTAAACTTGAATTCCTCACTACTCTTTTGCAAGCTCGAGAGCGCTTCGGTGCGAGCCCTAATAGAATCTGCTTGCTGTTTTCGTAGATTCTCAACAACGGTATCCAATTGAATCGCTTTGAATTTCATCGGTTTACTTATCGTGGATTCGACCATGTCCTTCGACTGGAGACTCTTCAGTTCATGATATACGTCGAGTCTGTGCATACCCAGTTTGGTCGCAATCTCACTTGCTTTGGACTCTCCTTTGAAGAGTATCGTGAAATAGATAGTAGCTTCGCGTTCAGAAATATCAAAAAGTAGGAGAGCTTCTCTCGCTTTCTTGTATTCGTCCGGGAATGGAGAGTTTTCCAATTTCGTCAGCTCTAGATAATGAAAGACGGTCAGCCTAGATCGCAGTCACCTCTCCTGCATTTGATAAGGTTTGTATGCTCGGTTTAGGTTTCAGCCTCGATATGATTTATTCAGCGAGGGCTAGGAAAGGAACCTTTCGTAATTTTGGGAAGATAAAGCCCTAAAAGTTCTTGTATGTTCAGTTTCACACGCAAATTGAATCGGCAGAAGACGTAAATCCCGATTAAGATCGATGGAACTTAACTTTTGGAAAAGAAGATCTAACATTTTCTGATTTTCAAGAATCGTTATTAAAATTCATATTGATCGTCTATGCCAGTCAGCATCATAAGAATCGCTTCAGCGCGAAAGCTCGATGGTTACGGAGCACCTTGTTTTCACTGTGAAAAAATAATCTTAGACAATGAATACGTTGCGAGGACGAAAACGAACGGAACAAAGTACTACCATTGTTTCTGTGCTCTTAGCGTAAATCTCGTTGATAACCTAGGACTGAGAACTGCACAAACTCCGTTCAAACCTGACAGGTCGGGTAGGATTTTGTCGAGAGGATGGAGAAAGAAAATCATTTTCTTCGGCAGTGACAATGTTTCAGGTCCTAAAACTCAGGATTGAAGACTCCGCTCGAAGCATGCAACATTGTGATCGTACCGTTTACCACGTGTTCAATATCGCACAAAATTAGCTCCAATGGTAATTCTACTTTCCCTAGAGTCCCAAAAAATACCGAAGGTGTTTATCCTAGTTGAGAAAACTAGGAGTGAAAACTTTGACTCGACCTGATAAGACGCCGGAGGGAGTGGCTACCTCTAATGATTCAAAGAAAACTATAGAGTTCCTCAAAAGAGTAATGAAAGCAAAACTCGATCCGGCAATCCGTGGCTATTCCGACTTGATCTCGGGACTTTTTGAAAACGATCACTGGATATTTGTTTGTAGTCAGCATGTCTCGGTGCGTTTATCGGATGAGGAGGAATTGAAAGAGCATCTCAGGACAATGTCTCACAGCCAAACGAAGTTTGGTAGATCGCAGCTGATCCACGATTAGAAATCTTAATCGAGATCGAGTAGTTCACTCGAAAACAGCCGATCGACATATCAAAGTTGCAATTATTCTAACTTCGAATAGATATGGTCCTCTAAAATCCAACCCTGATAGTCGACAACTGGATTTAAGATAGTAACTTTCTTCCAATAGCTATATTGACAAGAGGCTAAAAATGCCACAATAAGAATTTGGGGCATTGAAAAGTTGGGACATGCGAAAGATCGACAGAAGAGAAGGAACGCGATTCCGATTGAACCAGAGCCCATTGTGCTAAGGCAGCTGACAAAGAAAGAGAGGATAGCTAAAGAGAAAAAGAGGATACTCGAAGCTATTTCTAGAACAGAGACACCGAGCTCGGCTGTAATAATTGAAGCATATTCAGAGAGAGCTCACGAGAATGAAGGGAAGGGTGTCCATGCTTTTGAATCCTCAAGGCTGGTGAGAGAGGACATTGAGAAACTTCGGGCTATAGCCTGGCTCTGGGACCAAGAACGAGGGATAAAGATACGTAATCATTAGCCCCCGCAGATACCTAACCAGCACAATAAGGGCATAGTCAGTTGGTTAAAACTTGGCAGGATCCTAGATTTAGGCGAAGTGTCGAAAGATTAACCGCGTTGAACTGTCGGGCTTTCGAAGCCTCATATCTTGCCACTTGTGACCTAACTTCTATGTGTGTGTTACAATAAGATGTAACAGAAAACTAATGGTACCTATGTCATAGGAGAGTATAGTTCCGAAGAAAGAAACGGGTTTAAGCTATTTTCCCATTATTGAAGAAAACATCTGTTTCAAGACGCGGCGAGGGAATTCTAGGTCTCGCCAATCGATATCTCCAGATAAATAACTTGGCTTGATTGAAGTGGGTCATGCGTTTTCTAAAGCTCGGTCTTTCGGTTCTAGTTCTTGTAATGTTATGCTTCTCATTACCATCTGTTGGAGTCTTCGGAAATTTTGCCAGTGCAGCGTCATCCTCCTGTACTGTCGGCAGCGAACCTTCTAACCTTGCCTTCAACCCCTCCGATAATTACATCGGTGTTTCATTTGGATATACAACCGATACGATTTCTTTCGTAGCTAGCCCCTGTTCAGTCGTATCTTCAACACCAGCGATTGCAGGCTGCCCATTTGATATGGCATACAACCCCACTAATCAACTGGTGTATGTCCTGGACAGCTGCAATAATTCCATTGTTCTGCTGCAGGGAACTACAGTCATGGGAACAATTACAAACGCAGCAATCGTGAATCCCCATGGCATAATCTTCGATCCGATTGACAACTTGATGTTCGTCGGCGTTCAGTACGGTATGATTGCCTTGAGCGGCACGACTGTGTCAAAGTCCATTTCCTTGAGCGGCTACACGCCGACAGCCCTAGCCTATAGTTCTGCTTCGAAGGAAATCTTCGCCATCACCGGTGGTGGTAGCACCGTCGAAATTATTGGAGAATCTTGCTTTTGCATAACGGGTCACGTCGATCTCAAGGTGGGAGCTACAGGTCTTGCCTACGATTCATCTAACTCGTACATCTACGTAAGCGGTTACTCCTCAAGCACCCCAAATCGGGCTGGCATGGTGAACGTCATCTCGTCTAGCTCGCACTCTATCGTGGCAACCATTGGGACTGGTCGCCATACAAACGATGTTGCTTACAGCCCCACTACTAACGAGGTGTATGCCAGCAACTTTCTACCTACCAAGGGGTCAACAAGCGTAAGCATCATCAAGGGATTAACGGTTTCAAAGACCCTCAACTTGAAGGGAGCGCCTGATCAGCTTGTCTACGATCCTTCTAACGGGTTGGTTTATGCAAGTCTCTGGAGCTCGGGGAAGCTCACTACCGTTAACAGCTAAAATCCTACGCGCGTGCGTACAATAGAAATTTCTCGAGATTTCGGTTCGAAAATCAGAATTCATCCTAAGCTCTCCAATGACCCAATCGTTTTTGTATTTGCCTTAAAACCGACCCCCCTAGTACGACCCCGCGCGCGTGCGTAATCTCAAAAGCTATAAACTATGAACGTCGGGGCAATTTTGGCTTTTTTCTACCGGATCCAGATCCACGATTTTTCCTGAAACTTTACTAATTCCATTTCTGACCGTCTGGTTTTATGGAAATACAGAACGATCAATTTGCTACACTTATTCAAAAATATCAGCTGATACTCTCTCTTCTAGAAATTCTGAACGAAGATGCAAAACATGGCAACTCTCAAGTGAACTTTGAACTTTTACAATCCAGCATAACAGCGTTAACGAAACACGCTGAAGAATTTGCAGCGTATATTCAAACGTTCAAGCTAGGATCCAAAAACGAAATTTCGGGTGAATCTATCGGTCTAGCTGTCGGAAGTAAGTGAAAATCGCTGAGGGAAAAACTATTCCCGTCGTTTTAATGCGTGTGAATTTCTACATACGACTCTTTATTTTAATGTGGATTTTCTCACACTCAATTTGAGCAAGCAAGGATTCTCCCTGAAGAGGTTCGTCGTAGATGCCGGAGCTATGGCGATCTTCTGGATTATCCCTTACACTCCGGTATTCCTTTACACTTCAAAGACGCTCGAAGCTGTCGCTCTTGGATTAGGATCCTCAACAATTTTGGAAATTCTCTTTGGCGGAATATACGGCCGGTTCTTGGACTGGTTCAGAAAGAAGTTTGGGATAGTTCCGCCAAAAACGATAGCTGAAGTCTGACCCATGTAGATTTCCCGACTATTAACAGTCAGTTTTTCTTACCGAGTCCGGGAATCATGTCCCGTTAATTTGAAAGAACCGTGTATCATGATGGTTTTATAGTAGCCTTAAAACCGACCCCCCTCTGATCATTCCATCCAGGAGCGTGAAACTGTAATTACTTTATAGATTCTTACAATTCACGATTCAAAAACTTCGATTCCAGTGCTCTTTTTGATCATCGGCGAAAACTTGCCGTTGAACGTCGTCGCCTGCACCCGCTTGTCGTCAATGTAGTGGTAGTTACCGCCGCGCGGCTTTTCGAAGATTATCTTGTGATACTTGAACCCGTGTACTTCGAGCCAGTTTTCTGTAATCTTTCTGTGCTGTTCCAGCCTAGCAGTGAAAAAGCAGATGTAATTTCCCGCGTCATACTGCCCGTTTATCCAGGCTTTCGCTCCAGAGATCTCTTCGGCGCTCCCCATTAGATCCGGTCGCTCGTTCTCGACGTGGGTGCAGACTACCCCGTCGATGTCAATCATGTAATTTTTCAAAAACGAAAATCCACTCAGGGCTTGCCAATTATCCGGCTGTCGACGATTCCAACGAGTAGAGCAATGACGCCTATAGTGAATCCCACTCCCGAGAACGCAAGCTTGAACGCCCATACTTCAAGGCTGGCGATGGAAGAAATTCTGGTGATATCCAAGAGAGTGGTAACCCGGAGTGAAATCAGGCTGAGTAGAATCAGGACGGCGCTGAGGAGGATTAATTTGCGCTCGTGCGAAAGATGGAACAAGCTTCCAGAACTCTCTTCTGGGCGACAGGATGCTCAAGAGGCTCATTTAAGCTGTAAGATGCAAATTCTTCACTTTCCCGTAGGTTTAAAATCTGTTAATTAAAACGGCAATAGCAGACTGTTCATTCTTGCAGCGAAAAAATATTGTCATAGTACTCTCATTCCTTTTGATCCTGGGTTTGTCATCTTCAATTTCCCAGCCGGGATTTTCAGGCAGCTCTCAAGTTTCAGTCGCGGCAGCTTGCCCCGCAAATGACACGCTAAAGTTTACCACCTTCCCGTTACCTGCAAGTTTCAACATGCTCACTTCAACCACGCTTTCCGGTTACATCCTGGCGGCGATGCTCGAGCAGACTGTCTACCCGTATGCGACTTTACCCAACGGCAGCTTGTACTGGCAGAACTCGGTCACCGATGTCGTCCTTCACAATGCGAACTATACTCAGTGGACCTTCCACGTAAAGCCTGGACTCAAATGGTCGGACGGTACGAGCGTATCAGCGCAGGACATTTTGAATACCTATGGCAACACTTACGCTTTCAACTCGTCGTACGACCTCGTGCATGCCGGACCCGAGGTTGCAAGCTCTCAAGCTATGAACAGTAGTACCGCGGTGTTCAACCTGAACCAATCTGACGCGCATTTTGCCGAGCGAATCTCTCTGATGATCTTCGAGAACGTACAGCCGCCGTCTGCGTTCCAGAAGGGACCGGCAGCAAACCTGTTTGATCAGAACGTCACCAACGGACCCTTCTACATTGCCACGCCGTACGTTTCGGGAAACCCGCAGGTCCAGTTCGCGCGTAATCCATACTTTTCACCTGTGCCAGGCGCCTGCGGCATGATCGTTAATTTTGTCGAGTCAAGCAGCCAACTCTCGGAGTTCCTTGCCTCGGGCACGACTGATCTTGCCGGTCCACTAGACCCCTCGAGCGTAAAGGCGATCTTGCAAAACCAGAACGTGCACATCCTGGACGAAAAGGGTCAAAACATAATGTCGCTCCAGTATAACATTACCAATTATCCATACAACATAACCCAGTTTAGACAAGCTCTAGTATATGGTGTAAACCAGTCGCAGATCCAGGGTCAGGCGCTCGCTGGGTACTCCGTAAACGCGTACTCTGCGGAAGGAGATGTTTCGCCGGTCTCCCCGCTTTACAACTCGAACGTTGCTAGCTATTCCTATAATCAATCCAAAGCTCTTACTCTGTTGAATCAGATCGGAATTACAAAGCAGTCCGACGGAAAACTGCACTATGCAAATGGTAGCCTGATTTCAATTAACCTGGTCACGGACAGCGATCAGACCTTTGACGTCCAGGCTGCAAACGTAGTCGCGGCAAACCTGCAGAGTCTTGGTATGACGGTAAACTCGCAGGTACTCTCGGGTTCCACGATCACCGGAGACTTTCCTACAAATCAGAATGGTATCCAGCAGGCAATGATCTTGTACACTTCAATTGGCGGAGCTTTCTTTGGCAACGCCTGGGCTGATTCGAGACCGGGAAATATAGTGTACCAGCTTTCGTATGGAGTTGGAGCCAACAATTGGGAATACCCCCCCAGTGTTGACGCGCAGTACAATGGAAATGTAAGCGCAATTGACAACACGTCCGATACTGCCGCTCAAAAGACCGCCATCTACAATATCCAATCATTAAGTGCGCAGAACCTGCCTACAGTTGTACTTGCTTACCCGGATGAGCTGTGGGCGTTCAACACGCAGAGATGGACGGGCTGGCCGAGCTCTCCTGGTTCATATTTCTATGACGGCGACTGGGTGAATCAAACCTTGCTCGCGAGCCTGCAGCCGGTTTCATCGTCATCTTCGTCCACGAGCTCTACTACCTCGTCTTCAACGACCACAAGCAGTACTTCCGTCATCGCCACGTCCAGTTCTTCTTCGTCCTCTGCTTCTTCGAGCAGTCAGCCCACAAGCAGTAGCTCTTCTCAGTCAACGTCGGTCGCTCAAATAACATCTATCACAAGTAATTCATCGTCGTCAGGAGGAGGGGGAACTAGCACTGCTCTAATTGCGGGTGTAGTCGTCGTTGTCATTGTCGTCGTTGCGGCGATAGCAGCAGTGATGATGCGACGCAGACCGAAAACTTCTCCCGCCACCTAAAAGCAAGACATAGTCAGAAATTTCGCAGACTACCTTATCCCAAAGACTCTTCGACATTCCTTAGCTAGATTTGATATTGTTCGTCACTGACCTTCTCCAACCAGTCGACTGTCTTGCCGTCAAGCTGTTCCTGAATAGCGATGTGGGTCATAGCTGCGGTCGCTTTGGCTCTGTGCCAGTCCTTTTCTCCTGGTGGGAACCATACCACATCACCGGGGCGGATTTCTTCGATCGGACCACCCCAGCGCTGCGCTACTCCGCAACCAAAGGTAACAATCAGCGTCTGCCCTAAAGGATGGGTATGCCATGCCGTTCTAGAGCCGGGTTCGAATGTGACACTTGCGCCGACCGACCGTGCAGGATCGTGCGCGTCAAAAAGCGGGTCAATGCGTACCTTACCTGTAAAATACTCTTCCTGACCTTTGCGCGATGGTTGCGAGCCACTTCTTTTGATGTCCAATTCTGAAATTCTTCACTTCTAACTCCAATCTATTTCCTGGGAGCTGATAAAAGGCTCGTATCCCCAGTTATTCTAACTATTCACAGGTACTAATATTGGATAATTCATTATCTAACGCAGAAAATGTACCTAATTCTGAGTTTCTTGGGATTCAAACCCATAGTGAGTTTGGATACCATCAGCCAAAATTTTTTGTTGCTTGATTTAGGAAATCGGAAAAAGAAGTCGGCTGGAAAGATATTGTTCCTTCCACTGGTCTTGCAAGATGAAAAAGGATAAAATCGAACTGGGATCTTATCGACTCTAAACCGATTAAGCTACCCCTTGCAACTCTGATCTTCTGTCAATTTCGCTCTTTAGTATCGCTATCCTGACTTGCCTGATGAGTATATCATGGGAGATTCTTCGACAGTCGTCGTTTGATGAATAGCTATTTAGATCCGCTTTTACTTGATCTACCATGAAATCTAGGTCGACTATCTGCGACGCAATCTCTGCATCAATTTTTGACGAGGGCATTTTGCTGACTGAACGAATGTAATTCAATAATCTTTTTTCGGCACCACCTATCAGCGATTTTTCTTCCCGAAGAAAAGGTAGCTGTTGAAGTATGGTCTTATTTTCCGAGTTGTCGGGATCGAATGTGTCTGCCATTTTTGAGCAAGAATATAATATCACACATTCGGGCTTTTAAAACAATAAGTTGTCCCCAGCGGGCCGGAGGAGGTTGAGTTACTTTTGCTTTAATTTCCACGGTGAAGGAGCGCTCTAGTACTAATCGTCGGATTATCTATCGACACTAATACACTAGAGAGGATCATTTCCGAGCTTCCCAAGAAGTACCGCGCGAGTGTTGGGAAAGAAACCTAATTCGGAACGGATGTTGTGGCTCTTCTTGACATTGCTTGCTTGGAAGAACCTGCGGACTTTGGAATTCTAATCGTTTCGGCATAACTGCTCCAAGCTGGCTTTGAAGAACCGTCTTTGTCTTTTCATTCCGAAATAATTTTCCTGCATAGGCGAGGATTTCCAGCCGCTATCTGAATATCGCCAAAATGAGACTCCATTCAAAGCATCCAGGGACAGGGCCTGCTGAGAAGCTACCGTGACATATAGCGCTTGATTGGCTTCGCTGTATCCTTCCAACTTGGGCCCAGACGGGTAGCCGGTTTCTGCTATAAAAATGGGCAAACCTACCTGGGTTTTTACCTCAGTTGCTAAAGCAAAACTTGCAACATCAATGGGTAATGGCTTCATGTAATTTGGATAGAAATCTATCCCAATGACATCACAATATTTCGAGTATGATTTCCAATCTGTCCTCTTTCGATCGGCTTCTAGGTTTATAGCTATCGTCGAAGAAGGGCTCTCTTCCCTAACTACATTATGTAATATTTGCAGAACAGCATCTTGAAATCCCTGAGTTTCCCAAATTTCGCCTCTCCTCCAACCTGAAGCAACATGGGCAAACCACCAATTGGGTTCGTTTTCAATCTGCCAAACCCCAATGGAGTTTGAATAATGCCGGACGATTTCTCTAGAGGCCTTGGTCAGCGATCGCAGATATCCTGCCGGGTCATTTTCATCTATTCCCAGGGGTAGAAACCTTGAGTAACCATTGCCTAAAACTGCCACGATTTCAATATTTTTTGATTTCAGTTTTGAGACGAAATCATCTAATGGAAATCTAAACGATGCAGAAGAAATATTTGGCTGGAAAAAATTCCATTGAAACCAACATCGGACATAATCAATATGAGCCAGTTCTAGTTCCTTAGCTAAATTTGAAACTGCTTCATTGGCAGATTTCCGGAGTTCTGGGAACTCTCCATCATAGTCTTCTGGTACCGCCGGATTGCCGATGGTCACGTTACGATGAGAGATTCCACGCCAACCACCTTCAATCCATTTTGATACTACCTGTTTTCGATCAATGTTAGTTGGTTGGGGAAGACCGGCATACGTCCACATGTCATCAATATTAACTCCCCACCTGAAGGCAGAAGTCTCGAAATAATTTGTCAGTAGATGCCCAGCTCCGACCTTAATCGGCATGTTGATGATTTATTTTTAGGATGAGGATGCTGGAAGTCCATGGACTCTGAAACGTAAGAAAACAGTCCACCAAGATTTTTGTTTCTCGGAATTAACTCCTCCAACTCCCTTCCTTCGTGTCGAGTTGGTTCTCGAAATGGATCCACCCGTTCGCCGCATCCAGTATTCATTCTTATGATGACGGGTTTTTTTGTGGGTTGTTAGTTATTCAGATAAATCACGACATAATCAGACTTGCAAGGAATGCTAGTACAGGGAAAATCCTTTCTCTTACATAAAGTTACAAAAACGGCGACTTGAAATAATTTCTCCATCCTTTAGGCTCTTCAAAGCCTCATTCGAACCGTCTATCGGATAGGTCTCAGAATTCGTTCTAATCTAATTTTGTAAATAACAGTACCCATTTCAACCGGTTTCACGATATCACGAAAATGCGACAATGCGAGGGCTCAAAATTGTACTCACAATTACAGCATAAACTAGGATGAAATACAATGAAAGATGATCGGAAAGAAAATTCCAGAGTTTTTTCGACCAGCGTCTCCGCGGCTTTGTCGGGGAAATGGTTCGGTCTGGCAAAGGATTGTCGAGGTAAGAATTGATGCTTCATGCGGCGCAAGAGGAGAAACAACCGGAACGACGGCAGCTCCGGAGTCAGCGCCTTCGGAGTATCAATTACCAGGGAGACGCCCTCCGTCTCGGGATGAATTGGACCGAAGAGGATCTGTCAAAGCCCCAGGTTCTTGTAGACAGTGCCTATGGCATGGGGCATCCGGGAACCTTCCATTTTCGCGAATTGATCGATGAGGTGAGCAACGGCGTTTACGAAATGGGTGGCAAGCCCGGAGTCTTTTCAGTGAGCGACATTTGCGATGGGGTGGTACAGGCAACCGAGGGTATGAGCTACTCCCTAGTTTCAAGGGACATTATGGCTGCTATGGTGGAGATTCACGCCATGGCTCATCCACACGATGGCATGGTTCTCATCTCGGGGAATGATAAATCAGTACCTGCTCATTTGATTGCCATCGCCCGTTGCAATTTACCGGCTATTCATGTTCCGGGCGGAACCCAGCTGAACGCGCCGGATTATCACACCTCCAACGAAATGTGGTCAATGGGCGCAGCAGTGGAGCGAGGAGAGCTGTCAAGAGAAGATCTCGAGCTTGCACAGCGCGGCGCCTGTCCCACGTGCGGAGCTTGTCAGTTCATGGGTAGTGCTAGCACTGGCCAAGTCCTTGCTGAAACGCTGGGTCTTGCTCTACCCGGCAGCGCCTTGGTTCCTCAACCACTAACTAAACTCCTTCGCTACGCTCGCGCTGCGGGTAAACAAATCTTGAAACTCGTTGATGAGGATCTCACACCAAAGCAAATTTTGACGTTTGAGGCTTTTGAAAATGCGATCATGATGCACGCGGCTGTAGGCGGTTCTACAAATGCCCTAATTCATTTGCCGGCAATCGCCCGCGAGGTCGGAGTGAATATCACTATTGATGACTTTGACCGCCTTCATCGTAGGATCCCGGTGCTGGCAAACGTCAAGACGACGGGAAAGTACCCGGTCGAGTATTTCTGGTACGCGGGAGGCGTCCCAGCGGTCATGCTAGAGCTGCGTGATGTGCTACATCTTGATTGCCTCACGGTAACGGGTAAAACACTTGGGGAAAACTTGGCTGAGATCGAACAGAGTAAATTCTTCTTCGGTGAAAGGTTCGGATATCTAAAAAACTTCAAGATTGAAAGGGAGGAAATTATCCGTCCTTTAGCAAATCCCTTTGGCGCAGATGGGGGAGTAGCGATTCTGCGAGGAAATCTTGCTCCAGGCGGAGCAATGATCAAGACTTTTTCTGTCCCCAAGGAGATGCATATCCATATCGGTCCGGCACGCATTTTCGACTATGAGGAAAGCGCTCTCAAAGCTCTGATGAAACGAGAAATCAATCCCGGCGATGTTATTGTCATCCGCTATGAAGGACCCCGAGCGAATGGAATGCCCGAGATGTATTTTGCCTCAACCTTTCTCTCTTCGGATCCGAAGCTCAACACAACTACTGCTCTTGTCACCGACGGACGATATTCAGGTGCGATGAAAGGGCCATCAATTGGCCACGTTTCCCCTGAGGCACTCGAGGGCGGTCCCATCGCCTTGGCCGAGGACAACGATTTGATCGAGATCAATGTACCTGGAAGATCTCTCTCGATCGTTGGCATCCGCGGAGAGCAAATTCCAGAGGACAGAGTAGAGCGTACTCTTGCACAAAGGCGCGATCGCTGGTCGCCACCGCCGCCGCGCCACAATAATGGAATTCTTTCTTTGTACTCTCGCGTTGCTCGCCGTGCCTCAGACGGTGCGTCGATTACCTAAGAAAATTTAGACCGAGCGAAATAAGAAAAATGGGAAGCGCAAAACAGACCGTTGTAATATCCGATTACGACTATGGAAACGTTGACATCGAACGAGCGATCGTCGAGGGTGCCGGGTTTAATCTGATCGCGGCTCAATGCAAGTCCGAGGAGGACGTGATACAAGTAGCGAAGGATGCGGACGCTATCATCGCTGAATATGCTCCCATCGGAACGAAAGCGATTGGGGCCTTTAATCGGTGCCGCGTCATCGCCCGCTACGGTACCGGTGTGGACATTGTGGATGTCGATGCTGCCTCAAGAAAGAATATTCTTGTTACGAACGTCCCGAGTGCGTGGTGCGTTAACGAGGTAGCCGATCATGCCATGGGACTCCTGCTCTCAGTCGCAAGGAAAATCGTGAATTATAACGACGCCACGCATGCAGGAGAATGGCGGTGGCAGTCGGGGCAGCCGATCCACCGCCTAAATGGAAGCACTCTGGGGCTTCTCTCGTTTGGTGCAATCGCGCAGGCGATCGGAAGAAGGGGAGCTGCTTTTGGGATGATGGTCCTGGCGAATGATCCATACAAGCCGGATTCGGAAATTACTGCGGCCGGGGCAACGCCTGTTTCTTTTGGTGAGCTGGTCGAACGTTCAGACTATCTCATCATTCAATCGCCGCTTACTCAAAAGACGCATCATTTGATAAACGAGGATGTATTGCGTCGAATGAAGCCGAGCGCGGTTCTCATAAACACAGCCCGTGGGCCGATCGTAAGTGATCAAGCGCTGTACCACGCGTTGAGCGAGAAGTGGATCGCTGGAGCTGGCGTTGATGATCTCGAGGAAGAGCCTGCAAAAGTACGTGACTGGAGACCTACAAATCCCCTCTTTGAGCTGAGCAATCTCCTCGTCACTCCGCATGCAGCCTACTATTCGGAAGAGTCGATCAGCACAGTGCGAGACTTTGCCGCGAACGAAGTGGTACGAGTACTTACCGGAAAGGCACCGCTTTCGCCAGTTAATGCAGCTGAGATCAAAAATGTTAACGTCCAAGCTTCTTTGTGATTCGAGTGGCCTCCTAACGAATCTCCTAACATTTTTCTAATTCGTTGCGGGCTTGTAGCAAAGGAGCACGTTCCCGTTTGCAAATACTCTTGTCTTGACAAGTTTGAGTTTGTTTTTCACACCCTTGAATAATGGTTTTCCATTTCCCAACAAGAGTGGATTGATAATCACCCTAAATTCGTCAATCAGGTTTAGATTTGCTAATTGCTGGACGATCGTCCCGCTGCCGAATATTGCAATGTCACCTTGATCTTCTCGTTTCAATTCCATGATTTCCTCCGGTTTTATTTCATGAAAGAGCCTGACATTCTTCCACCTCGGACCATCCTTTACTTCTTGAATTGATTTTGAAAAGATGATTTTGGGAATATTGTTCATCATGTCCGCGACCTGAGCTTCGCCCCTTGCAGCTTCCGGGGTCGGCCAGTAAGATGCCATTATATCATACGTAGTTCTGCCGAACATGAGCGCGCCCAAGGATTTCAATTGTTCAATGGAATATCCGCCCATCTCTTCATCATAATTGTGCCAGTCAATCTCTCCATTTGGTCCTGCGAAGAACCCATCCAGCGTCACCAGATTGAACACGATAATTTTTCTCAAGGTCTTTTTGTCATTAATTCCGGTCTATCTATTATTTTATTCCCCTTGGTCACTAGCAATTTCATCCAGCCTCCATAAAGTAGGAAACTCGCGTTGTGAGAAGTACAGCAAGATTATGCTTTTTCGCTGACTTTGGGGGACTCGGCACAAGATTTCCGAAAGCAGGTTCCCTCAGATGAGAAAGTTGAATGTCTTCTAAGCGGATGTCCTCATAGTTAGGATTTAGAAAAGGCTTTCAACTTTGTAACAATATCGAGAGGAAGCGGTATCGATCGACCGGTCTCGATAGACAGCGCGACGCACACAATGTACCCCTCCGCGGCTAGAATATCTCCCGCTATATTGATAGCACGAAATTCTTCTTTGAAGGTTTTTTCTTTTATGTCGTCAACCAATACACTAACCTGAATAATGTCGTCATGCTTAAGCGGGGCCAGGTACTTGCAATGTGCCTCGACCTTGGGGATTCCGATGCCGTACTTCGAACGGATCAAAGAGTAGCTTAATCCAATCCGCCTCAGAAGATCTTCCTCGGCCCTTTCAAAGAATCTAAAGTGATTACTGAAATGTACTATTCCAGCTGCATCTGTATCAACCCAAGTTACACGGATTTCAGTTTTGAATTCGGGCATGGACACATAAGAAGCTGGATCAACGATATTTAAGTTGGGATTTGGATGCCCGGAGAAATTTAGTATTCTGCCACAATAATAGATAACGAGTAGCAATTAGGGCATATAGTCATTTTTTCTTACAAAACTACAATGTCCTTCCCTTCAACTTACAATAGGGTAGTGATTTCTGAAGAGATCCGGCTGATTTCCAAATAAATCAGAAGCAATGTAGTATTATTGTAAAAAATGACAAGATAAACAAATTCATATCGCGCGAGACTGGGAAAGCTCAAGACACTCATCTGAAGTGAGAAATGGTAGAAAAAGTCACAGTTCCGCTCGCCCAAATACACTGGAAGCCCAGCAAATGTGACATCCTCTAATGATGAGTTGGCTCGCAAGAAATTTCGTTACTACTAGTGAGTGGTAACTATTAAAGGAGAGTGATTTCCATGATTTGCCGAGATCAATTGGACTTGGAAAGCACCCTCGTCCATGAAAATCCGTTCTCGAGCGAAAAAGAACTGCTCGGATGGATTAGTGATGCCCTTGACGAGGGTTTCTCCGGCGCATACAACTTTGAGGATTCAACGCTCTTTGTTAAAGAAAGGCGACTGGATCTTGTGAAATCGCCTTACTGGATATTTGATTCCCTTGAGGGCGAAGATTCACACTTCTTTGCATCTTCGGAACAAAGCATTCTAGGAGTAGGCGTCGCGAAAGAATGGGTATTCTCAGAGTCTTCGTTTGGCGATGTGGATGCTCTACTAAATTTAGAGCATGTTTCCCAAAAGATGGCGAGAAAAATCTGGTTAATGGGAGGTTGGTCTTTTCCCAAGCGAACGCAAGCTCGTCGAGCCCGCGAAAAGCGAACTTGGAGTGGTTTCCCATTTTCTCGCTGGGTTATTCCGGCATTGACACTGAATACTGTCAGTAATGAAAGAGAAGGGCGCCTTGTACTCGCCTTCTGTCCCAATGGTTATCCCTCTTCTTTGATTCAAAGCAAATTGAGAAGTTATTACGAGAAGCTTGCGAGAACCCTGATCGCTCCACAGAGAAAACCGCATCCATCACCCGCCGCTATTCATGTAAAGAACCGACCGTCCCGTGAACGATGGAAATCGCTTGTTCGCCGCGGATTGAAGTCAATACATGAGGGTGATTTGAAAAAAGTCGTCCTCGCCCGTTCAATGGAGATCTTATTCGATCATGATCTTTCTTGCTCGACAGTTTTGCAGAAGCTAATTGAATCAAATCCTCAGTCGACAATTTTTGCTATAAGAAAGGATGACGCGGTATTCATGGGTTGCACCCCTGAAAGTTTGCTGATCCTGAAAAATAGAGAATTGATGGTAGATTGTCTTGCAGCTTCGACTTCGCGAAGCTCAGATCCCACAACGGATGAGTTACTAGCCCGAGAGCTCTTGGAGGACCGGAAATCGCGCTATGAACATCAGCTCGTTGTCGATCAGATAACAAAATTGCTTTCAAACATATGCTCTGAAACCAAAGTTCAAGAATCACCTAGTGTGAAAAAACTTCCCAAAATTCAACATCTACATACAATTGCCCAAGGTCGTCTTCGACCCAAAGTAAGCATATTGTCAGTCGCGCGGACTCTATGGCCAACGCCTGCGATTAATGGAGAACCCAAGGAAGCAGCAATGAGATGGATACAAGAGTTTGAAGGTATCGACAGGGGCTGGTATTCGGGTGTTGTGGGTTGCCTAAACGGGAGTGGCGACGACGGCAAACTCCTAGTTTCTATCAGGTCGGGTGTAATCCGAGGGAATCGCGCCGTCTTGTTTGCGGGCGCCGGGATAGTGCCGCAATCGGATCCCGAGAAGGAGTTCGAAGAAACTGAGTGGAAAATGGCAACTATGCTTGACGCATTGGCATCCACTCATTCCACAAGATGATCGAGTAGATGGATCTTCACGCGGTCGCAGTCCAAAAGTACGTAAAGTCTTTCGTAAATGGGTTGTACGATGCGAAAGTCAGAGAGGTAGTGATTTGCCCTGGATCGAGATCGACACCACTGATCCTTGCTTTTTCCAAGGATGAAAGATTTCGGACCTGGATCTTGTACGATGAGAGATCAGCCGCGTTTTTTGCCCTTGGAAATGGAAAAAGTTCCTTGATCCCTTCTGCACTTGTCTCAACTTCGGGCACCGCAGCGGCAAATTTCCTGCCAGCGATTGTTGAAGCGAAACTTTCTCGCGTTCCCTTGATCGCAATAACCGCCGACAGGCCACCTGAATCGAGGGATTTTGGGGCTCCCCAGACCATAGACCAGGTTCGAATTTATGGTTCGTATGCAAAGTTTTTCCAAGACATGCCAACCGCCGAACATGAGGTACCATCACTTTCTCGTTACTCGCAGCTTGTAGGTGCCAGGGCGTCATACATTGCACAAACCGTCCCAAGGGGACCTGTTCATGTCAACTTTTCTTTTAGAGAACCAATACTTTCTGCAGAAGATCTTATGGCAGATTTTGAAAGTTCCCCGCACTTATTGATAACCAGAGTAAGAACAACACCTGAGAAAAAGGACGTCATTGAAGCTCTGAAAGAGATCAATGATGGATCGAAAGGCGCGATAGTTGTAGGGCCTGGAAAGTATGATCGTGACCAGCTTTGCGACAAACTCTCACAACTTTCAGGATTGCTCGGATGGCCGATACTCGGAGACCCGCTCGCAAATCTGAGGAATGAAAAAGCGCCTTTCGGATTGGTGAGGTGCTACGAATACCTGCTTCGAAACAAGAGCTTTCGAGAATCCAACTTGCCAGAGTGGATGATTCAGGTAGGAAGTGTACCCACGTCAAAAGAGCTGAATGCCTTCACTGAAAATGCGAGGAAGATAATCTTGGATGATGCGGTTGGCGAGTGGCGCGATCCAGGATTTTCCGTATGCAACATGATCTATGGGGACTTCGAAATTTCGCTTTCAATTATTAACGAGGCATTGAGAAATTTTAGGGCGCAGACGGAGTGGCTGGACTCATGGCGTGAGGCAGATGATAAAGCATCCAAAGCAGTTGATCAATTAATGGAGAGAATAGATCAACCATTCGAAGGGAAACTGTTCCACCATCTCTCCAAGATACTAAAACCCTCTTCTCCACTGACCGTTGTAGTCGGAAACAGCATGCCTGTTCGAGATTTGGACGCTTTCTTTCTAGACGGTGACAAGAATATCGAGCTTGTGGCAAACAAGGGAGCAAACGGTATCGACGGCGTAGTGTCAACAGCAATGGGAGTATCCGCACTCGAGGGAAACGTCCTCCTGATAATTGGCGACATCTCTTTTTACCACGACATGAACGGACTACTTGCCTCGAGGCTCAATGACCTAAAAGCTACCATCATTGTAGTAAATAACAAGGGAGGCGGAATTTTTTCTTTCTTACCCCAACACTCTTTGCTACCTGAGCAACTCTACGAGAAGCTGTTTGGTATGCCTCATGATCTTGATTTTTCCGGAGTAAAAACAATCTACGGAGGAAAATATTACAGAGTTGACAAGTGGGAGACTTTTGATCAAGCTTTCTCAGGATCCCTAGAATCTGAAGGACTAAAAATTATTGAATTCATTGCGCTTGATAGAGAGGCAAATCTTGACATGCATCGCTCAACTTTTCAGGATATTGCATCAAGAGTGATGTAATGACGCAGCAAGATTTGGAGGGAAAAGTTCTGGACAATTGCAATTTGTGGTTTGAAACCTATGGAGAACGACGGTTACAAGAGAAATCATCCGTTCTTTTACTTCATGGTTTTACTGGGTCCCATCTTACCTGGAAGAGGCTCTGTGGCAAATTATCCAAGGAGCATTATTTTCTGATTACGCCTGACTTACCTGGGCATGGAAGGTCGGAGAGGGCCGCACTTCCAGCTTCCAAAGATTTGACTATCGATGCGACTTCAGACATACTCCAAAACCTTCTAGACGTTTTAGATGTCGGCAAAACTGCGCTTCTCGGTTATTCACTTGGTGGTAGGATCGCGCTGAATTTTGCGCTGAAACATCAAGAGCGCCTAACATGTCTTATCCTTGAAAGCGCATCTCCGGGAATTCAAGATCCCGAGGAAAGAGAGAAGCGAAAAATGGAAGATGATTCGTTGGCGAAAGAGCTTGAGAACAATGGCCTGGCCTGGTTCGTAAACAGGTGGGAGAATTTAGGACTTTTTGCGACTCAAAAAGATTTAGATCCGAAGACCTTCGAAATAGTGAGAAGAGAAAGACTTTCACATACTGCTAGTGGTCTCGCGATGAGTCTTAGATCTGCTGGCACCGGAACTATGGAGCCCTTGTGGTCACAGCTTGGCAGACTTGCGATTCCAGTGCTGCTAATAGCAGGAGAAAAGGATGAGAAATTCCTGACGATTGGAGAAGAGATGGTGAAAAGGATGCCGTCCAACTGTACACTTAGTGTTATGAAAAATTCCGGACATGCCCCGCATCTCGAAAATCCTGACTTTTTTGAAGAGACTGTGAAACAATTCCTGGATGGTATCTACAAAAATAGATCGTGAGCGCTTGCAAGAGATGAAGAAATTGAAGAAATGGGTAATAGTGAAAAAGTATTCAGACATTCTCTTCGAAAAGAAGGAAGGAGAGGGCATTGCCAAGATCACCATTAACAGGCCTCACGTGAGAAACGCCTTTCGCCCGGAAACGTTGTTCGAACTCTCAAGCGCTTTCTCAATAGTTCGTAACGATCCTTCTATCGGTGTCGCCATCCTAACCGGGATGGGAAACCAAGCTTTTTGCTCCGGTGGTGATCAGAAACTACGCGGGGACAGCGGGTACGTCGACAACAAAGGGATAGCAAGATTGAACGTCCTGGATCTCCAAAAGGAGATACGCGCTCTTCCGAAGCCTGTCATCGCAATGGTAGCTGGGTATGCAATTGGTGGGGGTCACGTACTCCACTTGGTATGTGATCTCACGATCGCTGCGGACAACGCCAAATTCGGACAGACGGGTCCCAAAGTGGGGAGCTTCGACGCAGGCTATGGCGCGGGTCTTCTCGCAAGAACCGTCGGGCTGAAGAGAGCGAAGGAAATTTGGTTTCTCTGCCGCCAGTACACGGCGCAAGAAGCGCTTCAAATGGGCCTCGTAAACGCTGTAGTGCCACTGGATCAACTGGAAGAAGAGACCTTGAAGTGGGCTAGGGAAATAATGGAGAAGAGCCCTATTGCAATCAGGTTCATGAAAAGCGCTTTCAACGCCGACACTGATGGATTGGGGGGCATACAAGAACTTGCAGGAAATGCAACCATGCTATACTACATGACGGAAGAGGCGAAAGAGGGGAAAGACGCATTTGTGGAAAAGAGAAAACCGAACTTCAGGAAGTTTCCTTGGCGGCCTTGAAAAAGAGGAGTAAGCGACTGCCCGCTCCGAGATCTCCAGAGAAAGCGACGATTGTCCAGGACTGGTTGCTTTGGCGCTCAAATGTATCTCCCGAACTATTCGCACTAAGGTTCGGGACTCATCAATACAATTACAAGCAGCTTCAAGAAATGGTGAGCAATATTTCCGGACTCTTGCGTTCCTGGGGTATCAAGAAAGGGGACAGGGTCGCTCTTCTACTCAATTCCTCCGAGCTTTATGTCATGGCTATTCATGCGCTGACAAGGCTCGGCGCCGTTACCATTCCCCTTAACGTGAGACAATCGTCTTCCGAGCTCTCGTGGCAGATCTCAGATTGCGAACCTTCGCTCATACTTTACGATTCAGCCCTCGCTGATTTGAAGAAAGATATCGACAAAAAAAATGGCGAGAAAGGTAGCAGGATTAAGATCCAATGGAAGAGCGCCGACGAACTCAAGGAGAGTTCTATCTACCATTCAGAGCCAATGGAGGGTGGAACGATCGATACTTCACTTCTTCACTCAATTATTTACACATCCGGATCGACTGGAACTCCAAAGGGGGTTGAGATAACAGTTTCTAATTTGCTCTGGAACGCGATTTCATTTGGAATCCGACATGGCGCTATAGCTTCAGATAGATGGTTACTTGCGATGCCAATTTTTCACGTCGGAGGTTATACTGTTATTTTCAGAAGCGTTTTGCACGGTAGCGGTATTGTTCTTCATCCCAAGTTTGAGCTAACAGAGGTATCGAGATCTATTGTTCAAGACGGCATAACTCTCGTCTCGTTAGTTCCAACAATGTTGGTAGGTCTTTTGGAGAAATTACTTCCTGATCACCTTCCATCGAACTTGCGGCTTATCTTCCTTGGGGGATCCAACGTCTCGCGTCAACTTATGCATCAAATCATTGAAAGAAGATTGCCAGTTGTCCTCACCTATGGAATGACTGAGAGCTGTTCACAAATTGCTATTTCTGACCCACTTCGCGGGGAGGCTTACAATTATTCATATCAGGTAATGTTTCCCACGAGCGTTACAGTAAGAAAAAATGCTGGTGAAGAAGGTTTTGCGACAAACCGCCCAGGGATCGTTGGAGAGATTTTGCTACGCGGACCGACGATCTTTGGCGGGTACTGGGGCAAACGGAGGGATGCACTTTCTGTGTTCAAAGGCGGGTGGTTTCACACCGGCGACCTCGGATACATCGATTCACAAGGGGGATTAGTTGTGCTAGGGAGGGAGAACGACATGATAATCAGCGGAGGAGAGAATATCTATCCAATGGAAGTTGAATCCAATCTGCTTGAACACGAGGCAATTGAGGACGCAATCGTGTTTGGGAAAGATGATCCGAAATGGGGACAAAGAGTGGAAGCAATTTTGAAGGTCAAGGAAGGTTTCAATCGTCCCAGTGCTTCGGAGCTCTCACTGTTTCTAAGAGAAAAAATTGGAAGTTACAAGATTCCAAAAGCCTACCATTTTTTGGCATCATCATCATTTTCAAAAACTCAAAGCGGAAAAACGAAGAGGAGCCGAGAGATCATCGAAGAGCTCTTGTCGAAAAACTTAGAGTGCACGAATCACGAAGGGACCGCAACTAGATGAATGTTGGACAATTCATCAGACTAATACGGGTCCCTACTCTTGCCGCTACGGCAGTTCCGTTGATTGTGGGCGGGGCTGTTGGATACTCTGATGGAAAAACGTTCGCGCCGCTGCTCTGGCTGGACATCTTTGCCGTTGCACTCCTGATGCAGATTGCAACCAATATATTGAACGAGTATGGAGACTACAAACACAAGATTGACACGGTTCCTTCTGCAGGATTTGCGGGGCTCATCATTTCCGGGGAGGCGACGGCCAGGGTAGTTCTTGTTGCCTCAGTGGTTTGTTACGGCGTGGCAATTATTCTTGGAGTAACACTTGTCCTCTACAGGGGTCTTCTAATTCTCCCTCTGGGAATGGTTGCAATACTAACCGGGATTTTTTATTCGGAAGGTCCGTTACCAATATCTTCCACGCCGTTCGGTGAGCTGGTCGTCGCATTTGTCATGGGACCAATCGAGGTTGCCTCGGCCAATCTTGCAGCCTCTGGGCAAATCTCAATGGTCGGTCTTGTCTATTCTGTTCCTGTGAGTCTGATGGTAGCAGCGATCCTACTTACCAACAATCTCCGCGATATCGATAAAGACCGGGACCACGGTAGAAGGACGCTTGCCGTAGTAATTGGAAAGAAATACGGATCCAGTCTACTTTTGATATTGATCGTTCTCACATTTCTTTGGTCTATTCCAGCTTACGCGATCTTCAATACCTCCGCTTTGGTGTTTTTGATATGGCTGGCGTTCCCAATTTCTTTACGCAACTATTTCCGGATAACGAAGGGCAGCGCTTGGTCCAAATCGGTTGCAATAATCTCAAGACTTCATTTGATAATTGGGGCATTGCTCACTGTTTCGATTCTTTTACACTTTTGAACCGGGGAGCTACGATTCTCTGCAGAGGAAACACGAAGCATAAGACGTTGCGGTCGGGCAAAACAGAATTTTGACATCTTCCCTAGAAATACTCCAGGTAGAGCTTCCTCTGCTAGCTCCTTTCAGATCCAGCCTTGCTGTCGAGAAAGTGAGGAGTGCCCTTATTCTTGTTTACAAATCGAAGGACATTACAGCATATTCTGAATGTGTTACATTCAGAGATCCATACTACTTGCCTGAGGACAATTCAACTGCAATTCACATGATCAGGGATCACTTGGCGAAACTCTTGATCGCTGAACCAACCCCGGACGAGTTTGTGAAACGGTCAGCTCGGATCAGAGGGAACAATATGGCAAAAGCTGCCATTGAGATGCTCATCTGGGATTTTCGTTGCAAGAGGGAGAACAAATCGATCGCTCAGGCACTCGGAGATTCGAAGGGGTACGCAGATACGGGGATCTCTCTCGGAATTAACTCGCCGGAACTGTTGGTGAAGAATGTCGCGGCAGCGCTGAGCAAGGGGTATGAGCGGATAAAGATCAAGATCCAAAGAGGCAAAGAGTATCCATTGATCAAAGCGGTCAGAGATTCATTTCCTGACGTGCCTTTGAGTGTTGACGCAAACGGCGGTTATGCTCTAAGAGATGTGGTTGCACTTAAGAGACTTGACAAGTTTGGCCTCCTCTATATTGAGCAGCCACTGGACTATGATGACCTCCTGGATCACGCTAGTTTGGCAAAGGAGATATCAACTCCCATATGCCTTGATGAATCGATCACGAGTCCAACAAGGACGAGGCAGGCTTTCGAGATATCCGCCGCAGAAATTGTTAACATCAAACCGGGCAGGCTCGGAGGCCTTGCTAACTCGCTAGAGGTGGCGAGAATAGCTAGAGACAATGGGGGACATGTCTGGGTGGGGGGAATGCTGGAGACCGGTGTCGGAAGGTCATTCAATATCGCCTTGGCATCGCTTAAGCTGGTGGACTTGCCGGGAGATACATCTCCCAACGATGAGTATTTTTCACGCGACATAGTTATCAATCCGTTCAAAATGGAAAAGAATGGTCACATAACTCCGAATTCGGGACTTGGGATTGGTGTGGAACTTGACGAGGAGTTTCTCCGAAGATCCGTGAAACAAAGCTGGAAGATTGTTTTGTAGAATCACAGTTTCACTCTCCCCGATGGATTGATCTTAGGGGGGTCGGTTTTAAGGCAATTATTTGAATATTAGTTAGTATCGACTGATTAACGGAATCCGTCAGGCAGGTTTAGAGCATTTGCATCTTCAAGGTTCGCCATTTAATCCAGTGGACCTGGATGCCGGAAGTCAAAAGTTCACGTATTCAGTTGCTCTGTTACTCTCGAAGAGAGCCTTCACTCCATCCAGGAAGACGATTCCGTTTTTCGTAAGAACGTACGTCAGTCTGCCATCTTCGACGACCGTTTCCAGGTAACCACTTCTCTTCAAGAATTCTGCGTAATCTTTCGTACGCTTGTGGTTCAATCTGGCGTAGAACGCGATCTCGAACGGAGTCATCGGACCTCGCTTCATGAGCTCGAGGATCTCGACGTAGATTTGGGATCTAGATCTCCGCTTGGAGGAATCGAGCCAAAGGCCCGGTATGGCAGAAGTTACAGATGCAAAAGGTACCGTCGAAGATGAGTACTGCTGTAAACTCGAATTGGCCGGATTTCCAATGACGACGACCTGAAAACTCCCGGAACTGATCGCAATACCGGAAAACTCGGGCGAACTCGAGCTGATGATATCTCCACCCGTTTTCATGAAGAAACCCTGCGATTCTTTTAGGGCTGGACCTTGAATCGCGACGGCTCCTCCTTGTTCAGCTGAAGAAGAAGTGGTAACTGAGACTGAAGAACCGAAAAGGAAATTCTGTACTGAAACTAGAAATTGCTCATACGGCGGTGCTCTAGAAGACTCTCCCTGGACGCTCGAGGCTATTTTCAGAGCTGGAAAGGGTGGCGCAGCTAAGGGCGAGTTAGTGATCAAAACCTTGCCCCCGGCTTGAGGAGGAAGAAAATTGGGGTTTACAATTCCCCCGGGAAAAACTGTTACGGGCTGACCTTGAAACTTTGCGTCCACCACCAATGGCGGAGAGTAGCGCGAAGCAGATGCAGAAATTGGATTAATAAAGGTCGAGGACACGAGAAGCAACGCTCCAAACACCAAATACATCTGCCTCAATTGGCCAGATTCCTCCAGAAACGTCCGATAGCTCGAAAACGCTTCGAACGAGTATAATTATATTGTGTACCAACGACGTTTTTCTCCATACACGGGATAAAGCACTACCGTTATCTTTTCGCGAATTATCCAGATAGTGTACCATAGTGACGTACCATAGGTACGCCAGAGTTATGGTTCTCTTTCATCTCTCCTATTTTCGACAATCTAAGATGAAAAAACTACTGATCGCAAGTGTAATCCTATTCGTTGCTGGACTCGGTCTCATTCTTTACAGCGACCCCGTAATTTCTCTCGCGAGTGGAAATTTAGCTCCAAACAATTCAACCGGTTTCCAATTGGTAGGAAACTCAACCTCTGGTGGAGGCCTTCCCAGCGGATGCCATCAATCGAACGGCGGGGTAATCTGCGACAGCCAGAAGACTTCTGCAGGTACGTTCTCAGGCCCAGTCTTGTTCACGCTTATCGGAATAGCTCTTTCGGGCGCTGGAATACTTCTGGCTGGAATAGAAACTGTCTCCAAATCTCAAGCCCCGTACCAGACGAAGGTTGTGACCTAGAGAATTTTCGAGGCTGGTTCTAAGATGGAAAAAGTTTTGGAAGTTGACAATGTGATGAAAAGATATGGAAACGACGTCAGTGGAACGATTGCACTACATGGAACGAGCTTTTCAATTTCGTCAGGAGAGTTCGTTGCAATAGTAGGTCCCTCTGGGTCGGGAAAAAGCACTCTCCTGAATATTATAGGTGCACTTGACCGACCAACATCGGGCAGGGTCTTTATTTCCGGTCAAGATCTTTCGACGATGAATAACGTAGAGCTTGCGAGACTGCGTAACGAAAAGATCGGATTTGTCTTTCAATCATTCAACCTCATACCGCGGATGACCGCGATGGAAAATATCGCTCTCCCCCTGATGATTCAGGGTTTGAAACCGAAGGACAGGAGACTCAGGGCTGTTGAGTTGCTCGAAGAATTCGGCCTACAGTCCAAGGCTGACAACAAGCCAGGCGAGCTCAGCGGCGGAGAGCAGCAGAGAGTTGCTGTCGCAAGAGCGCTTGCAAATGATCCCTCGATCATTCTTGCGGATGAACCAACGGGCAACCTCGACACGAAGAATTCTGAATTAATGATGGAGACCTTTGAAGGACTCAATTCGGAATCACAGAAGACGCTCGTGATTATCACGCACAATCCTCAGCTGGCCAGCAGGGCGAAGAGGACGGTCTCGATTCGGGATGGCAGGGTAGAGGAAATCAGGGAGAACTAGACGGAAGATGAAGAAATCTAATTCTTTTAGGTCAAGAGTCCGAGGCGGGGCAACTACCTTTTTGATTTTGCTTACGCTTGCGAGTTTCTTATCACCGGTAGCCTTCGGAACTTCAACTCCGCCATACCAGGCAAACGGTTTCAACATACTTTCTGTCGTGTGGGGGACCAGCGCCGTTCACAGTCAGGCAGGACCGGGAGACACGGACGTTCCCCTGACAGTTACGCTCCAGTACATTTACCCGACGAGCACTGCGGTGTCAACCTCGGGAACGCTCGATACTAAAGGTACGGGATTTTCCGCCTCCAATGGAAGTCCGAATTCAACGGTGTACTATATCGGTTCACTCACACCCGGCAGCATATTCGAACTCACGTTCTATCTCGATCTAAATTCAAGCCTGAAAGCGGGGAGTCATTACTCGATTCCGCTGACTATGCTGTGGAGCGCGGTTCTGACCAATTCATCTGTGGAGCCGGAGACTTCTCTGATACAGTCGGCGACGATATCCGTTTCGATCAACGGCGATGCGTATCTGACTTTTAGGGCGTCGCAATCATACCTTACTTCCGGTCAAGTAAACCACCTGAATTTTACGGTATCCAATAATGGAACCGGTCCCGCTGCTAGCATACTCACTACACTCTCCTCGCAACAGGCGGGAGTCCAGAGTGTCATTCCCGAAATTCAGAATTTGAGTCCGGGTTCAAGTGCGACATTCCCGCTTGAGATTTACGTACCACAAAGCTCTGCAGGAAGCGTGACTCCCCTGTCGGTTCTTGCTACTTTCAGAGATCCCTACGGAAATAACGCGTCCACTTCGCAGATTATCGATCTTCATTCATCTACTACTAGCCAGGCAAAACTGGTGTTCAGTGCGGAAAAAGAAACCCTAATTCCGGGAGAATCAAACAACATCACGCTTACGCTAACGAACATCGGCCTCGGCAACGTCTCGGACATTGTTACAACAACGTCATCGTCTTTGCAGGGCATTAGCACTCTTGTGGACCTTGCAACTCTATCCAGTCTGGGTCCGGGCGGCTCATACACTGCAAACATCACCGTTTACATCTCCGCTTCAGCAGCCGGACAGGGAGTCACTCTGACGTTTTCTTCCACGTTTCTCGACGCCTACGGAACATCTGAATCCAGCAGCCAGCAATTGGGTTTCCAGATTGCCGCATCAACTAATTTTCTTTCAAGCACCTTCTCAATAACGACAATTTCCAATTCAGTAGTCAGCGGAAGCATCTCCATGGTTACTTTTCATGTGAAAAATACTGGAAGCGCGACAATATACACTCCCGACTTTTCGATCTCTGTAACGCAGCCACTCGTCGTTGCTGGAAACTCGACCTCGTCTTCTACCACAACGAGCATTGCTCCGGGGCAAAGCGAGGACTTTACTACGGAACTAACCGCATCTCCCGGTTCAGCGAGCGGAATCTATCCGGCTCAACTTGAGATCAGTTTCTCTGATCAATATGGGTCTACCCACAACCAGAGCTATCCCGTTGCAATTTTGCTGTCAGGCTCGATTCAGCTAGTGGTACAAAATGAGGCGTTCTCACAAAACGCAACGGGAATCACCGTCACCGGAAATCTGCTCAATGAAGGATCTACTTCGGCATCTTACCTCTCTCTATACGGATATCTCAACAATTCAAAACTGGCTGGTTCTCCAAACTACATCGGAGAAGTGGACGTAAACACTCCGGTTCCGTTTACGATAACGATCCCGTACCAAGCCCGAAGTTCGGCGATGGGAAACGTCACGATTGCGCTTCAGTTCAGGAATAATTTAGGGCAGTTGCTGAACTCCTCGTGGTCTGAAACGGCTCCACTCAGATCATCCTCGGGTATTCTGCCACCTGATTCGACAACGCCATCGGGTACGACAGGTTCTACGACAGGACCCAGCTTTTTTGAGCTCGCAATCATTCTTACTGTTGTACTTGTCGCGGCCGGCGTGGGAATCTTCGCGATTTTGAACCGAAGAAAGGTCAGAAAGATAAAGTCCCGGTCCAGCACGCGAATTGAAAGCAAATCGATCGCGTAGGTAATCAACTTTCAAGGATTGGAGAAAAAGAATTTGAGAATCACGGACGTTGTTTCGCTCGCCGTGGGAGCATTGGCAGACCGGAAGTTCAGGGCAGCTCTCACCATACTTGGAATAGTAATCGGTCCGGCGACAATCGTTGCTCTCGTTGCCGCCACGCAAGGGTTTAGTAATGCTTCATCCTCACAATTCGAGAAGCTAGGCGCGACTACGATCTTTGTTTCAAGTAGTATCAACCTGACTCAAGCTGATTTGAATAAGATTCAAGCACTGCCTGGCGTCGCCGCTGTTGTACCATATGACCAGTTAAGTGGAACGATAAACGTAGCAGGCACGCCGGAAGGCCTGCAGATAATAGCAACTGAAATATCAAAACTGGATTCCGTACTTCCGGCATTGACCCTTCGTCTGGGATCAATTCCTTCGGCTTCAGACATTACCGGCGCCATCTTGGGTGCGTCGGTCGCGAATCCAGACGTGTCCGGCGCGAAGAACCTAACCGTCAATGAAGAAGTAACAGTCTCTCAAATTCAATCACAATCAAGCTCGTTCTCTACAATTGGGGGCGGTGTACTGTTCAAGCAAGGTATTTTGAACGGTGGCGGCTCCTCTGGTGCAAATAGGACGTTTATCGTCAGCGGAATCTACAATCCATTCGGACAGGGGATCCAGGTTAACCCGGATGCTACGATATTTGTTCCCCTTGCAACGGCTCAGAGTATAACTCATGTTTACACCTACACTAGCGTCCTCGTCCAAGCTTCAAATGCAGGGCTGGTAAATCAAGTCTCAACCGAAATTACAAATCTTTTTGGCAGCAGCAAAATTTCCGCAGGAACCGTGAGCTCGCTCGTTTCCTTCCAACAAACAATTTCACAGGGAATTAGTACTCTACTAGAGGCCGTGGCGGGGATTTCAGTTCTGGTTGCGTTCATCGGTATAATGACTACGACCTTTACCTCCGTCCTAGAAAGGACAAAGGAGATTGGAATTCTGAAGGCGCTGGGTGCGAGCGGAAGAAACATTATGCTAACTTTTCTCTCGGAAGCAGCTCTGACAGGCTTTGTCGGAGGTCTGATTGGTGCGGGGGCAGGATCAGCTCTTTCATTTCTCATAGTGATTCTTCTTCAAGGCAGCAGTAATGGTTCGCCTGATAGAGGAGGTAGTTTTGGAGGGCCGAATCAAATTCAATCGACATCCTCGACGCTAGCCATAACACCTGCAATAACCCCGGAGCTCATAGTTGCTGCAATCGTTCTCGCGAGTGTGGTTGGAATGCTAGCCGGTCTCCTTCCATCGTGGCGTGCGTCCAAGCTTCCACCGGTGGACGCGTTACGCGCTGTCTAATTTGGACTATCGGTAGGTTAATGTTTTGCAGTATCAGGTCCTAGGTATGATGGCATCCACCGATTAATCAATCTCTTTTGCAAAAAGCCCGAAAAAATTAGAGCAGTGAGGTTGATTTACAGATACATTTAGCACTCGTCTGCATTTCTGATAAGTGGACTGCTCTAAACCTCTAGAATCATGCGGACACAAGGGTTTCATTTTGAAATTGTGTTCGAAAGTCTTTGACCCTAGATTACCCTATGGATCTCTTTTCTTCTTGAATCTAATCCACGGGACAACGTTAGGTAATACTTGTGGACTCGCCGTATATTACCAGTTTGATGTTTTCGTCCATGCCATGACGGCCGGAGCCCTAAATCCAAAAACTGCTGGTTTGTATGCAAGACTTTACTTCGAGACGATGTACGAAGTAATCTATAAACCTCGAATTCTTTTGAATGGGGTCGTAAATCCTGTTTTTGCTTTTCTATTAAAATTTCTTCACCCGGTATTATTTCTAAAAGAGCCCCTTGGGAAAAGAATCAAACTCGTGAGCCCAGTATCTTTCTATAGGACCAATTCATCTCGAGATCACTGACGGAGCATCCCAAGGATGGGCAATTGGCCTAGATTGAACGATTATTTTATAACAATTGTACTGCATCTACTTATAGCCAAAGCGCCTTTAGATTCTGTTAGGAGTTGAATTTCAAGTCATGATTGCTCTGGATGCTTTTCTGTTCAGCTTGGTTCAAGGATTACCAAACGCGTCCCTCTACTTTGGAGAAAAACTTCTTAACGGAGTGGCAGATATTTTGGGCGGCATTATCCTTCTAGTCATAGGCATTCTGATTATCGTTTTGCTAGTTGCGGCAGCTATAGTACTTCTGCCGGCGATCATCGTCGCAGTTTTGATCTGGTTCTTGACTGGCAGTTTCTTCTACGCGGGAATAGCATTCCTCGTTGTCGCTCTGATCAGCCTCGTTGCTATGGCAGACTGATCAGTTGCAAAGCTGTCAAGTAGTTGGGGAAGTTATTTTACTTACTTCCCTCTTTCTTGACAGGTCGTAGGACATTCTGAACAACTCTATTGCGCGTGCAACATCAGCCTCCTCTTTGAATCGAAATGTGATCCAGCCGCTCTTCGGCAGAATGTGGTGAGGCTGGGCTTTTTTCTCTTCTACTAGCTGGTTTCTAACTGTTAAAGGAAAAGCAATGTCAGCCTGATAATCACCGTGTATATGCCCAATTTCTCGTCTTTCCACCCTGAATTCTGTTCCTCCAAAGCGGTGAGGAAGAGCTTCTACGCCGCTCCACTTTGAAACTTCTTTAACTATCCGGTCTTGCGCCCGCGGTACCAAAAAACTCACTACTATTGGATAGAGAAAATGCTGCGATCCATATAATCAAATTGGCAGATTTACTTATGATCGGAATTATCTATAGAGGAGGATCATTGCAGTGGACTGACCAGAGACGTGTCGACATTCATGGAACCAGTTCCTACTGAAAGACTGACGTCGAAAGATGGACCGGATTGATTGCCCGCAGAAGCTTTCAGCGCGTTATTCGTGGATTGCGAGATTGCAAATCCGGGGAGATTCTTCGATATTGATCCAAATCCGTTCGAAGCGCTCAGACTGACGCCTGCAGTTTTCAAAAATGCTACGTTGAAATTCAACGAACCAGTTCCGGTCGATACTGTCACAGGGACGTGTGGGCCACTAGGAGAAAAATAGTTCGAGACAAGGCTGATGTTCCCCGTTCCATCCTGCAAGTTGAGATTGGATATATTCGTGGCGTCGATATTTGTGCTGATGCTCCCGGTTCCAGTGGACAAGGAGATTTGACCAAATCTCTGAACTGGAGAATTAGAATTGATATCGACGCTGTCGGTTCCCGCACTGGCATTGATATCGACCAGATATCCCGGACCCACGGTTACGGTGATATCATCAGTAGATGAGTACGCATTCAAGATCAGAGCACCGTGGCTTGTAACGTTAGTGAAAGAGGTCGACGAATTTCCGAACGGTTGAAGGAAAAATGGAAATTCGTAGGCTGTCTTATTGAAAGTAACAACGTACCCCAGATCCGCATTCCCGGAGAATTTTATTGCGATGCCCCCAAAGCGCGTGGTCGCGTTAATCATTATGGTCGATATTGTAACTTCGCTTCGAGTCGCAGAGTAAGAATGGGTACTCGTAGTTGAATAGTTGTAACTGCTAGCAGCGCCTGCAAATACGACCAGGCTGATTACCAAGATAGCAATGTCAGGTCCTCTTGCTCTGTGACCTAGAAATCCGATCACTACCACGGCAAGTCCGGCGAGCACAAACACAACGGCAAATGACAGACCAAGATTTACCTTAAGGTAGACAAGCAATCCTGCAAGAACGATGACTAGACCCGCTACCAGCCTCAGAATAGGAAAATCACGGATATTCAGAGACGAATCATTTGTAGCTCCTGTCATTTACCTTTCCTTTCTTGGAGTACCCTCAAATCCATACATCTTGGTATTAAGCGATCACACAATTCGCAAGGCCGAGAATCATTGCATAATTTAAATTAGGGCTTATCCAATCAAAAACTTGCCCTTGTCCAGCACAGATGAAGGCAGTTCTTACTGCCATGTTTGTGGAACGAGACTTCCTCCAGGAGCCACGTTCTGTCCAAGATGCGGAACTGCAGTGTATACTCCTACGAGCGGTGTACAGCAACCAACTCAAAGCACGGCAGCGCCACCACCTCAACAACCTCCACCACCCTACTATGATCGTCGATCTTACCGGGATTACAGACGAGAGCTAAGGAGGCAGGAAAAGGGCGAAAAAGGTGAGAAAGGTGAGAAAGGCGAAAAGGGAGAGAAAAGCGGCGGCGGGACGTTAGTTGGGCCAATAATCGGGGGTGCAATCCTCGTCTGGCTTGGCATCTCGTTTTACCTTCAGCAGGTCGGTTACTTTCCCTCCGGGAACTGGTGGGCATTTTTCATTTTAGGTCTCGGCGTAATCATAATGTTTCAGGGCCTTCTCCTCTATACACGTCTTCACAGACCGGTAATTGGACCGTTCATTGGTGGCGGGATTCTTTTTGTGATCGGGCTGTCATTTTTTTCCAGTTCAGTTGGGAACATCTGGCCATTGATCCTAGTGATAATTGGGATTGCCGTTGTTGCCTCCGCCTTTATGGCGAGACGCCGTACTCCAAGCCCTACGACCTAGCCGATGAACCGTCCTGTTAGGGCATTATACAAATAATGCTCAGTGATGGTTCGAGTTCGGTCTCTGCCGAAGACTCGAAAGTAACCACCACCCAGTGATTCAATCAGGTCCCTGATTTCATAACGTGGGAAGAGGACGGAAGAAATGATCAGTCTACCCCACTGGTTTTTTTCAAGCTTATGCAAGAGCTTGACGCCACTTCCGGTCCTGACCTCGAAGAGATAGATATCGTAATTGGGGCAAACGTACGGATTGTCGTCGAGCTGCTGGGCAAAGACACCCTCGGTCGCGGTGTACATCTCGACTATCGGGACAGAATCACCGTAGTAGTACTTTAGTTCAGGTGCGTATTTTGACTGGATTTTCGGGACACTGGTGCAAAACAGGGCATCCATTTTCCATACTTGATTCGGAAACTTGTGGTACTTTCTGTTTACAAATCTTGAAAACTCCAATATTACTGGGGTAACGCCTATTACACTTCCGACGTCCGCGTGGTTTGCCTTTTCGTAAGCGAGCTCAAACCGCCTTTCCCAATCCGATCTAGTGACACCACTGCCCAATGAGTCGATCTCTTCCTGTTTCGGAATGAGAGTTGCCGCTTCCAGAGATGGGTGGAGTCTTGCATATGTCCCGGAGCTGTAGCCGTACGTTTGTTTTGCACCATCGGGAGAAATTATGGTCGAGACGTTCGAAGGAAAGTTCAGGTTGAGCACGTCTCTCTTCAATATTCCGAGATTGTTTTTTCTTAGGGCAAAATTGACAATTCCTCTCGCTCCTGCAAAAAGAATCTGAGAAAGATGGGTCTCGTTTGTCGGAATAACCTTTGGCGATTTTCCGGTGGTGCCCCTGGTCATTACCCACTCTGTTACCGGCTCTGTAAAAATACAATCGTATCCCTGTACTCCGTTTTGGATATCCTTGAAGTACGGCTTCAAGGATTCATAGCTCGAAACCGGAAACTCGGTCTGAAATTCCCGGATTGAATGGATTTTGTCTGCGCCGAATTTTCTTCCAAACCCGGTTTTTGCATATCTTTCGATCAGGTACTCAAAAGCTTCTGTCTGCGCCTTTCCTGGATCTTTGAGTGAGGAGTACCATGGGTCGACAAAACTTCGAAGAGTCGAAGTCGAAAGAGAATCCAAAATGACAAGATCGAGAATGTTTAGTGTTAGATATTTGGATTTCTTTTCTCTAAAAGCAAAAAGGTGTGCGGGATTCCAAGCGACTTTCAATATCCTTACAAGCCGCTAGAACTCATTTTCTCTAATCGAGAAAGAAATGAAATCCCTTCCTGATTCCGTCAAGAAACTAATTGAATCAAAGTCGTATGCTAACTTCGCTACTCTGATGCCTGACGGGTCTCCACATGTCACGCAGACCTGGGTGGATCACGACGGCGATACGGTTCTGATCAACACTTTCGAAGGAAGTCAAAAGTCCAAGAACGTTCGTAGAAATCCAAAGGTAGGAATGGATATTGTCGATCCTGCGAACCCCTACAACCTTGCGATGATCCGCGGGCTGGTAGTCGATGTTACGTTTGACGGCGCGGAAGATCATGTTGACAAGTTGGCAAAAAAGTACACGGGAAAAGACAAGTACGAAATGCGGCGGCCGGGAATGAGACGGATCTTGATCAAAATCGAACCCAGTCATGTAATCGCCCCGTGGGACGACACTTCGTGGCAAGCCTGGAAAGAGAAAAAGCCTCAACAGTAGAAATTTTACTTCACCCCTTCACAGGGAATGACGTTCACCTCTGAAAGTGACTTTCTGCCGGAAACGCTTCATCCCGCCGTGAATATCGAAGCAGGACGTTACCCGACGGGTATCCCTTTACATCTTTGAGTTCGAGGGCGGTCGTGGCAGAGACGCCGCTCATTAGAGGCATACCATTTCCGAGCAATAACGGAGTGACGACAAACTGATACTCGTCGATCAAATGGTGCTGTGTAAATTGCGACACAATAGAACCACTTCCAATTATGATCATATCTTTCCCGGGCTGCTCCTTCATTGCCTGGATCTCCTGCGGATCGAAATTTCGAATGAGCTGGGAGTTCTTCCAGCCCAAATTGTCCAGAGTTTTGGAGAATACAAGTTTAGTTGTCTCGTTCAAAGTCGTCGCCATTGCCTGCATCTCCGGCGGGAGATTCGGATTTTCAAGAGCATGCGGCCAGAAGGCTTCCAGAACCTGGTATGTTCGCCGGCCGAGAATGATTGCGTCGGTTCCTTGTCCCTTGGTTGCATCTCTGTCCAGTTCTTGATCAGGCACAGCTAGACTTTGCCAGTTGCCTCCCGGTCCAGCAAAGTACCCCCTCCATCGTAACTCGGTTGAACATTATGATTCGACGCATGATTGTTCCCTTAACGATCGGAGTGAAAAGTTTAGTGGGGGTTATTGTTTCCGCTTCTGTAGAAAACTAGGACGAAAGGATGGTTTGAAAGGATAGGCTCTAAACCTGCAGAGTAGCCTTAATCTCGCGATGGAATATCGGCTGCTTGCAGGTATTTTGCCGCCTGCTCCTTTAGTTTCTTTATCGCTTCCTCTTTCTCTGGATGGGTGACCAGCGCGATCTTTGCAACATCCCAGAAGTCTCTTGCCGGAACGATCTTGAGGCCTTGCTTTTCAAAGAACCCGCGATCTTCTACGCTTACTCCTGTAAAGTTCGATTCTGGTATAATGATCGTGTCCACGCCATCGGTGTTTAACGCGGCAACAAACTTGCCCATGCCCTTAAAGTCGAGCCCGCCTACCTGAACAAGCTCGCCCTTTGGAGTAACTCCTCCGGTTATCACGACGTTCGGAAGTACTTCTTCCTTTGCCGCAACCGAGTACTGGGCGAGCGTTATCGCAGCTCCTGCGCTGGGTCCCTGGATGACTTGCGAATCCAGCCCCTTTGCAAACGTAATAAAGTCCAGGAAAAATTCGTGGTTTCGCATCGACCAGTCGCACTGCTCGTTCAAGAATACTCTAGCGTGCTCTGCGCTTGCTCTTACTGACTTTGCGATCTCGCTTCCGATTACAAGCGCTCTACCTCTACGGCCGAATGGATTGCACACGCACTCTATTACTGCAACGGTTCCTTCCGATGCCATCCCGCCACTGCC
>JABDCJ010000023.1 GCA_013288145.1 Nitrososphaerota archaeon
GGGGATCAGAAATATCGTTGTGTAAATTATGAGTTGGAAAATGACAATCCCTGCAATTGTAGATGCGATGATCGTTGCCCCTTTGGAGAAAGCGAAAAACGCCGCAACAAGCGCGAACGCCGAACCAACGTAAACATCGAGCAACACTTCAAAGTACGCAATCCAAAAAGCTCTCCCGGAATCCACACCTCTCTGAGCAAGCCATGCGGCTCGAACCACAACTCCGCCAATAAGCGAAGGTGTAGTCAGCGAAACAAATTCGCTGCCAATTCTTACAATGGCAAGGTCCTTGAAATTTGATTTGGGAACGCCCGAAAGTCCGAAAACAGTCACTCTGTATCTCAAGACCTGCACTACCAGACGCAATGCAGACAAACTGCCAGCCAGGACAAACGGAACTAGCCCAAACGAAGCAAAGTCTGCCAGAGTCACGCCCGAGAAGAAAGAAATCGCAATAACAAAAGCCGAGCTCAGACCGAGTCCAACATAAACCCAGTTAAGAGTCGACTGTGAGAGCCTGAACTCCTTCGGTGGTGGTGACTGCTGCTGAAAACTTTCAGTCACTCGAGATCGTCTCCATACAAACGAAGAGAGTCCGAACTCCTTCCGGGACTGCGATAGGCTCTATCATTTCGATGTTCTATTATGCGATTGCCTCCCGAAACATACGTTGCGGGTCATTAAGTCTTTGCCGAACCTAGATGAAAGGCCTTTGCTTTTTCTGTGCTAAGAATTTAGGTGTTCTTAGCTTTACTCAAAGAACATTTTTCCACGATGAATATATGCGTACTATCTCCGGCGCTAAAACGGCCTCCTGTTGTCCCACTTGGATAAGGGACTTCTCAGCGATAATCTTCAGCGGATTGAATACAAGCCGGGATCAGAGAGTATGGCGATTTATCCATATTCTACCTGTGAAGCGTCTTCATAAAAAGAAATAGAAGTGTTCGCCCTCGATTTTCACAAGGGCAATCACAACAGACGGTTACGCCGTGACCTTCGCTGGTTCTTGTTTCATCTCTGCCCCGATGAAACTGATCAGTTCACGGTTCACCTGATCGGCATTCGTCCATATGAGACCGTGAGGTGCACCATCGATTGCAACTAATTTGCTTCCTTTGACCATTTCCGAAGTTCTCTTGCCCGAGATGGGGAATGGCACAATTCTGTCCTCTGTTCCGTGTATGACAAGTGTCGGGATGTCAATTCTTTGAAGGTCATTCCTAAAGTCCGTCCCACTAAAGGCCGTTACGCAGTCGATCGTCCCCCGTGGAGAAGCAACTGAAGCAGCATTCCAGCTCCACTGAACCACTTGGTCACTGATTGATTTTCCTTTCAGTATGTCTACATTGTAAAAGTCCGAAAGGAACTTTGAGAGAAAAGCCAGACGGTCTTGCGCAATTGCAAATTTGAATCCATCAAATACGCTCTTGTCAATACCCATGGCATTGTCGGGTGTCTTTAGCAGAAACGGAGGAACTGACGAAATGAAGACAACCTTGCTAACGTGTTTTGTACCATATTTTCCAATGTACCTCGCAACTTCTCCTCCGCCCATCGAAAATCCTGCCAGAACAAAATCTTTCAGGTCAAGCTTACTGATCAATTTGTGAAGATCCTCAGCGAATGTATCGTAATCATAACCCGTTGTAGGTCGGCTCGACTTACCAAAACCTCTTCTATCGTAAGTTATCACGCGGCATCCGGAATCAAGCAATGCAAGTGTTTGCTTTTCCCAGGAAGCGCCGTTGAGCGGCCATCCATGTATCAACACGACAGGCTTTCCTGATCCATGATCGTTATAGTACAGTTCAATTTCGCCGGAATTCTCTTTCCCCACATTTACAAAAGGCAATTTTCTAAAGTACCTTGAACCGGCGACGAGAGACCGAATTATTTAGGTCTTTGTCGAAAACTTCCTAGAAGATTGTTTGGGCGTAAACTAACCGTGGATTACTCAAAAATTGGAGACAATTGCCATCGAACCTGTTTGCGATAGGATACACCTTTTAGAATTCAGATTGATATTCGATGTTCGAATAAAGTTGCTCCCGGTCTGTCGCTGGGGTGAAATCCATGGACTTGACTCGTAGGTTCGTCAGTTCTATGCTCGTTTGATGTCAGGTTATCCCTGACTCGCCTGTGGCCGGGAGAGTCGATAAGTAAAAACAGAAAAGTATGGTTTCTGCTGTCTGACAAAGACAATGTCAGACTCTCGAAAGAACAATCTCTTCAATAATCCAGATCTTGCGGTTTCGCTTCTTATACCGAACATGCAGAATGAAACCGTGTCCTACAAATATATGAAAACTCTGGCGAGGGAGTTTATTGTAAAAAGCGAGAATCCCGGAGATTTCGCTCGCCTTATCAATAGCGAATTAGGGCGGGAAACTAGCAGAACCCGTCGCGAAGCTCTGTCCCATATCAAACAGAGAGCGATCGAAGTTTTTGCCTTGGACGAGTGACGTATTATGTCCTAGGCAATTAGCAAATCAATTTGCGAATTTACTCTTCAAGAAATCTCTGATCGGGGCACAGCCTTCCAGACAGTCAAAATTCTTGAAATCCGAATCAGTATAGAGTGCGGGAGGTGGGATTTGAACCCACGAACCCCTAAGGGACGAGGTTTCTCATTTCAATCTCGGAAAACCTGAGCCTCGCGCCGTTGACCAGGCTGGGCGACCCCCGCAAAACCTAGAATTCTCAAACTCTTTGAAATCCAACAGTATAATTGCATTACACAAAACGGCGAAGATCAGACGTAATCGGTGAGATCATTTATTCCAGCCTGTCGGAAGGCAGCTTTCCGGTTGTTGCACGACTCGCATACGCCGCATTGCTTTTCTCCGCCGAGATAGCAGCTCCAAGTTCTGAACATTGTCGGCCCGAGTAGCTTGTAAGAAATCTTGAGCATATCGCTCTTCGTTAGACCCTGAATTGCGGGACTCCACATTTCAACAGGGGGATGTTCCTTTGCATTGATCGCATCAATGTCTCCAAGATTAAGAGCCTCCGAGAGTTTCTTAGTAAACTCTGGTCGACAGTCGGGGTACGGCTGGTCCGACAGATGCGCTCCGTAAGCGACTACCTCTGCACCTAATGAAAATGCGTACGCCGTTGAAATGGTCAAGAAGACTGCGTTCCTGATCGGAACAATAATGTTGCTTTGAAAACTCGATGGCATTGATTTCGTTGTATCTGTAAGCACATTGGTTGATCCATAAAGATCTTTCATGAACGAAATATCGATTATCTTGTGTGACGTTGCACCTAGCGACTCGGTGATCTCGCGAGCTCTTCCGATCTCTTGTTTTGCCCGTTGACCGTAGTCGAAAGTTATTGGGAAAATTTCGTAATTCTTGTCTTTCCAGTACGAGGCAACACCGGAACTATCAAGACCTCCACTAAGTATGGTAACAGTTTTTTTCAATTGAGCGATTCCTATTTTTCATCTAATCATGTGTTGGAAGCGGCAGAATTTGCAAATTTTTCAAACTGCTTTGGGTTTGATTTTAGGCAGCAAAGGCTGAACCTGAGTTGAAAAATCCCCGTCTATTGTTAGCAATGAACCATTCTCTATCTCGGTCCAATCTCCTTCAAAAAATCTCTCCTGAGAGACAACAAGACCTTGCGGCGTTCTCGTGTAGAATAAAGCGTAGTAATCCATGTTTTCGGGCGCATCGCGGTAGGCATAGAATTCGCGACCGTTTGAAAGTAAGAAAGTGACGCTAGTATAAGGATAAACTTGGTGGACAATTTCGACGTTTGTCTCTATTGCCGACAAGATGTCTCCTCCGTTTTTCTTTTTCTCGACTAGAATCGATTCAAAAAACCACTGGCTGTCAGTCGTATACCTCAAGTTAAGCTTCCGAATAGTACCGTTGTGCGCAAAAGCCCATCCATCTTTCACGAAAGGATGCGTGTTCTCCCTCACTTTTAGCCCGACGGACGCCTTCCTCAGATGCGCGATTAAATGCGAATTAACCTTCATCGATTCGCCCGTTGTGCAAGCCTCTTCAAAGATAGGATCAGTAAACGCGTCATTCGGCTCTCTACCTAGATAAATCGGATTCCCATTGTTCCAAGCTACAATCCCCCATCCATCTCTGTGCCCGGGTCCAGATCCCTCACAAACTCGCCCGCATTGGGCTAGATTTCGAAACGATCTCAAAAGTGAAAAATCCACTTTGGATTGCGATTCTGGAACAATTCCGAGCAGCCTACACACTGTTTGAACTACCTAATGTCGAATCAACCTCAACGAAATATAAGTTGCACGGAGACTGAGAAGGTATCGAGACTGAATCGCTTAACAGGAAATCAATTAATCTGTTCCAAACCGATACTTAGCGCGTCCCAAAGGAATTGAACTACAAGAAAAGAATGTCCAAACTCGTCTCCAATCTTGCGAAAGAGAACAGCAAGGTTGATTGCGTTCTGCTAACTTCATTGCCAAATCTGAAATATTATTTCAACTACAGCGGAGCTTCATTCGAGAGGTTTTGTGGTGGGCTGATTTCGATAAAGGATTGGAAGAGTGCTCTAGTTGTTCCAAAACTCGACGAGGGCAAGACGGTTTCAAGTTCTTCTGATGATGTCTTCGCTTGGACCGATTCCGAAGGATATGGAAACTCTCTTGCCGAGGCGCTCAAAGGCATAGGACTCGGCAAATCAAAATCATTTGCCTGCGAAGACTGGATCACACTTTATCTTATGGAAGCTGTCAGGAAAGTTAGGGCGGGAGCTAGATTTGAGTCGATCAGTAAGACTATCTCGAAACAACGCTTGATCAAGGAAGACGAAGAAATTCAAGCTATGAAAATATCCACGTCAAAGCTAGCCAAGGGTTATGAGAAGTTACCTGGTATGTTGAGGGCCGGATTGTCGGAGATCGAAGCAGCCTTTGAAATAAAGAAAACCCTCGGCGACCTTGGAATTTCTGAAGTCGATTTCTGTGCGGTGCAATCGGGTCCCAACTCCTCTGTGCCTCACTCACAGACTTCTGGAAGGAAACTAACAACTGGAGACATGATAGTTGTAGACATTTCATGTGTTGATGAATCCGGTTATTTCGCGGATTTCACCCGAACTTTCGCAGTGGGAAGTGTAACCGATGAGCAAATGAAAGTTTACGAGACCGTGAAAGAAGCGCAAGCCAAGGGCGTGGAGATCGCGAGGCCAAACATTGCCGCAAAAGTAATCGATAAAGAAGTTAGGTCAGTGATTGAAAAAGCTGGATTTGGACAGTATTTCATTCACAGGACGGGACACGGACTGGGCCTCGAAGTTCACGAGGAACCGTACATCGCCAGCGAGAATTCATCAAAACTCAGAGCTGGTATGACTTTCACCATCGAGCCCGGCGCCTACTTGCCCGGAAAATTTGGAGTAAGGATAGAAGACAACGTCGTTCTGACATCCTCGGGCAACGAGAACCTAACGAAGGTAACTCACGATATAATCAAAGTATGAGCAACCTATTCTGCAGGAGCGAGAATAATTTCAATCCGCTTGTTGTCCTTTCCCTTGTTTTCCGTTTTGGAGATCATGATTTTCTTTACTTCGCCGGTTTTCGAAACGTGAGTTCCGCCGTCCAGCTGGGCATCAAAGCCAACAATGTCTACAATTCTCAATTTCTCCAAACCCTTCGGAAGAAGATCTGCTGACAACCTGTAAAGCTCTTTCTTTTCGAGCGCTTCTTCCGCCCCCAACCAGTATGTTTTCACTTCTCTGTCGTCAGTGACAATTCGATTCATTTCGGACTCTATCATAGCTAGCCTTTCTTTGCTAAGATCGTCAAGTGTAAAATCAAGACGAGCTCTATCGGGATAGATCTGCCCGCCCGTTATCCTCGATCCAAATTTGTGGTAAACGACGCCAGAAAGAATGTGCAGGGCAGTATGATGTCGCATATGTTTGTAACGCAGCTGCCAGTCGACCGTCCCTTTTACCCTCGCCCCTTTGAATTTCTGGTTCTGCTCGTCTGAGAGAGGCTGAGAGAGAGTGTGAGTTACCCTGTCATGATCTTTGCTAGATTCAACTATGGAGAGAACCGTTCCATCTTCCAGAGCCAGGGAACCTCGGTCAGATGGTTGACCTCCTCCCCTGGGATAGATTGCAGTGCGATCTAAGATTATCGATTTGTAGTCCGGAATATCCAATATCACAGCATCAAATTCCTTAAGGTAGTGGTCGGAAAGATACAACATTTCTGTCATTTGTCGTTGCCGCGAAGCAGAATTCCGACTTTTTGTTCACTTTAGTTTTGTTATGGAACCCTGACAAACTATCAATTTGCCGGCCTAAACCCTGAAATAAAGAGCCGAGAGTGGAAATTTAGTGAAAGGAATGGTATCAAAGTAGCTTTGTCGACACCTTTCGGAGAAGAACCTAAAATTTACAAGGTGCTGGTCTATAATCAGCTCACTCCAGACGAAGTGTCGAAGACAAACATCGACATTAAGAAAATGTCCTTCTGGGATATTTCAGCCGGCGTGCCCGGAAAGTCCTCCGTTGACGATCCACACATTTCTGTGTACTGGTACGGGCCGACCGTTTCATCGGAGAAGGGATTCGTCATCCATTTGAAGGGGCATAAACTAGACGAGAAATTTACAGAACCAATCCGCAAGGTCGTGGAAAGGATCGTCGGGGGAACATCCTCGGCCCGCGAAATGGGCACGGAATTCAAGAATTTCACAATGAAGATTACGTATGATTCGATAATGAATCTGGCAAAGTCAATCCAATCTGCGGGCAAGCTTGCAGCTGAATGTTCTTTGGAATTCGAGATGGTCACGAAGGAGGAAAAGGCCGCCTCGACTCTTCCTAAGACCAAGATACTCGGAGAAAAGGCATTAGAGAAGTAAACAGACCGTTCGCCGGCATTCTATCTTCCGGCGGATAGGTTCTGAATGGAACACTCTTGCATCAAACAAATAGAGAGAACGATCCAATCGTTAAGTTAAATTGAATGGAGTGGAGTACAATAGTTTTCAAGGATTACTGGAGGGAAGTAATTGATGGAAGTCACTCCGATTCGTGAGTACTGGAATGACATTCTCAGTTCGGGCGATACTGTTTATGCTGGACTGATTTATCGGATTCCACCAAGACTCTGGAGGTCTTTGATTACCGTCCAGAATAAGCTAAGATCCATCGATTCACGTCAGCTCTACTCAAATCCTGCGACGTTCCACGTTCCCATAAAGGGTTTGGGTTATCTTCAGGACGAAATTAATCTCAACAAGTACGAAGCAGTGCTCCAGAAAATTAAGGCGATCGTGTCAGATTTTCCACCGTTTGAAATCAGCGTAAAGGGAATCGATGCATTTCCGACGGCTGTCTACGCAATGGTTGAAGACGGTGGCCGCTTCAAGGAAATAAATCAGCGAATTTTAGAAGAGCTTGAGGGAAACGTGGAAAAAAGTAGATTCGACGCCGATGAATTCATGCCACACGTAACACTCGCGACGTTCAATACGAAGGATGTTTCAGCATTATTGCATGCAATTCAGTTGGATGAACTTAGAAACTCGGATTTTGGATCTGCCGGCGTTTATGAGATTGAAGCAGTCAGGGTAAATCTAATCTTCGCCCTAGGACCTCAGGAGACGCAAGACAGTGCGTTCAGCTACATCCGTTCGTTCTGGCTGGGCAAGTTCAACGGCCGCTAAGACAGATTGTGCATCGCTTTCAGGTCCTTACTGAAGGTCCTGAGCTCATCCGGGATGTCAATGGCTAGTGAATCCTTCAACGAAAGGCCCTTTGCCTTCTTCTCGTTCCAGACTTTGCTGTTGAAATCGACTATCTGTTTTTGATATTTTAGGTATTCCTTCTGCCACTCTTTTGGATCGGGAAATGCACCCGCGTGAATGCTTTTTTCCGAGTATATGCGGAGCCAGAGAACTTCAGTTATGAATGGACATATCGGTGCAAGAAGAAGTAATATCGATTTAAGGCACTGGTGAAGCGAATACCTTGCTGAAATAATTTCTTCTTGAGTAAAACCGGCTCCGTAGGCTCGACCTTTTGCCAGTTCCAAATAGTGAGCCGCGAAAAGGTTCCATGTAAAATCGCGGATTTTGTTCGCGGGGACAAAAAAGTTATAGTCTTCGTAGCCCGCAATGCACTCTTCCGTAAGGGCGGACAGCTCCGACAGTATCCATCGATCGCTAGAAGACAGCTCGTCATACGTGGGTATCTCCTTTGGTTCGGGAAAGCCCGCTATGAACCTAGAAATATTCCAGAGTTTCGTCAAAAACTTGCCCGGCGTTGCAATTTTTTGCTCGGAGCACGTATAGTCTGAACCGACCGATACCTCGGAAGCGATCCACATGCGAAAATTCTCTGCCCCATAGCGATCAAGCATAACTATAGGGTCTATGGCATTGCCCTTGCTCTTGCTCATTTTCTGGCCCTTTTCATCCAGACCCCAACCGGTGACCCACACATCGTGCCACGGTACTCTTCCGGTTATTTCGGAGCACCGCAAGATGCTGTAGTGCATCCAAGTTCGGATGATGTCTTTTCCCTGCGGCCGGATTGTAGCCGGGTAAGTTCTTTCATGGTAGTGGTCGTCTTTCCCATATTTTGTGACGTAAAGCGCGCTGATGCTCGAATCCATCCAGGTGTCAAAGGTCCTTTCGTCTCCGACAAACTTTTTCGAGCCGCACTTTGCGCACGAGGGATTTCCAGGAGGCTCATCCTTCCAGGGCTGGTAGTAGGGACCAGGTGGAGGGAGGTACGACTCCCTGCACTCGGAGCAGTACCAGACCGGAACCTCGGTTCCGTAAAATCTTCTCCTTGAAATCGGCCAGTCACGCGCAACCTCGATCCAGTTCAAAAGTATTGTGCGGTGCATCTCTGGATGAAAATGGAGTTCTTTTCGAGCGATATGCTCTAACTTTTCTCTAATGTCGACAACTTTCAGGTAGTACTCGTCCATCGGGATTATCTCTATCTCGGTCCTGCTCCTTTCGCACATCGGTGTTCTGTGCTGGATCTCCTCGACCTTGAATGCGATGCCCTCCTTTTGCAGTCGCTCAATCATAGTGTTTCTCGCCTGCTTTACACGCAAGCCAGCTAGACCCTCTCCAGCTGATGGAAGCATCCTCCCATCTCTTCCAATAGAGATGATCTCTTCCAGCCCTAATTCGCGGAAGAGTTGAACATCGTTATAATCACCATAAGAACAAATCATAAGCGCGCCTGTACCAAAGTCGGGCTTTGCGGAGTTGTGCGCGAATATCGGGACCCGTCTTTCATAGAACGGTACGATAGCATTTTTTCCGACGAACGCTTTGTACCTCTCGTCTTCTGAATTGACGATTACAGCCCTGCATGAAGCTATCAACTCAGGTCTCGTGCTTGCGATCGGTATAGAATCGCCGTTCTCAACGTTGAATTTGAAGTAGACCAGCTTGGTCGGGATCTCGCTATAGACTATTTCCGCGTCTGCAATTGTAGTGCCGCAGTCCACGCAGTAGTTAGTTGGCCTGGTTCCCTCGTAAACGCGCCCGTTCTTCCACTGCGAAATAAACGTCGACTGGGTAAGAGCCCGGTACGAAATGTCATCGGTGCGGTATTTTTGTTCGTAGTTAGCCGAGTAGCCCATCATCTTGAGGATCTGTATCATTTCCTGCTCAAGATCATCGAGCGCTATCCGGCAGAGCTCTAGAAACTTTTCACGGGGAGTTGCCTTTATGCTGACCTTGAATTTTTTTTCAGTGTAGATCTCAACCGGCAGGCCGTTTCGATCGATCCCAATCGGGAACAGAACCTCAAATCCTCTCATCCTTGCAGATCTGGCTATCATGTCGATCTGCGCGTAATGTGATGCGCCGCCCACGTGCCACGGACGTCCGGAAGGATATGGCGGAGGCGTATCCATGACAAAGATGGGTTTTGAAGAATCCACGTTGAATTTTCCCATGGTACCTTCGGATTCCCACCGGGAGAATATTTCGCGTTCAAGCGACTTGTCCCACGACTTTGCAGCAGCAAGGGGGTTTTGAAACTCTTCCTCACCTGCAAGCAAAACGGGCTTGTAGGGTTGCGACTTTTCTGAATCTTTTTGATCGCTCAAAATTCTACTCGTCCTATCACGGGCGGTATCGCAAGATCGCCGAAACTCCGCCAAAATTCTTCAACATTGCCCCGCCTTCTGTCCTGGAAGAGATTACTTCGACGCTGGCTCCCGAATCAATTGAAGCATCTACGAAATAGTCCACAATATCTCGCTCGATGATATCTACTTCACTCGATCCGCAGTTTGGACACGTGAGCAGCTTTTGTCTTTCCGCCATTTTCTGAGATCTTGATGCAAATTTTTCAGTTACGTTCCCGCAATTTCTACAGGTGGCTTTGAAGTAGACAAAGTCTGCGTCATCGTTTATGATGATGGTGTCGACCGCAGATCGTTTTAGGGCATTCAGTATGTCCTGAATTCCGTATATTGCGAGACCGGTGTCGGAGTTTACCTCTCTCAGAAATCTGTCCACGAGCTTTTTCTCTTCTACTACACGGACGTTCTCAAGCAGTTTCTCTGACTTGCCAATGGTTTCCCTGACCCCCTCTCTTCCAGCATATCCTGTATCGAGCGTTCCCACAATGACGTTCTGGAGACGGTAGTCAAGATAATTATCCCGTACGAATTCGTCCTTAGTAGGTCCGGGTCCGCTCACGATGAGCCCTTTTACCGGGTGCTGTTCGAGGAAACTTTTCTTAGCATGATCGGCGAGCCTGTTGAAATAATCGGTTAGTTCCATCTCACGCAGACGCTCATACCGGCGGGCGCTGTTGTGAAGAACAATGCCGTTTCCAATGAAACTTCCCGTATCGGGAAGTTCGATATCTATGAACGCCTCATTTTCTTTGTTCTCCTTTACTTTGACTGACGAGACGAATGCAAGGATAAGATCGCTCTCGGCGATCGCGGATAGAGTTGTAACCGCCTCCTGAATTAGCTTTTGTCTGTTTAGATCGATAGATGATTGTGCTTCAAGCAATTCGTCTTCGAAGGTGGTCAATATCCTTTGGAAAACTCGCCCGCTAATCCCACGCGTATCACTGAAGAAATTTGTAATGCCTTGGAATTGTCTTCGTTTAATCTTGAGATCTTTTGCTTTTTTATCGACCCAGGATCCCATCACAGGAACGTTATGGTAGCTTTGAGCCAGTTTTCTCTGGGCGGCGAGGCCGAGTTTTTCTTTCTTATCCTTTGCGGAAAACCCGATTTCCTGATTGAAAGTGACGATAGAATCTAGATCGGTAATGTCCAGGGAATGCATCATCCCAAACGGCGTTTTGTACTGCCGGTAAGAGGAAATTATCCCGAACCTAAGCAGAAGCAAATTTAGCTGTCTGATTACAAGAGGGGATTTCATCGAGATTCCGATTCTAGTTTTCCTCACATGACCTTCCGCGTCAAATAACCCTCTGATAAAACTCGCAAGATGAGTGCTGTCCAGTCTGTGGATTGCTTCTGGAATCTCTCTCGATTCTGTTGAAATCAGCGTCGGATAGAACATTCGAAGACCGTCAGCGAACACCTTTGAGTAAATTCTTGTCTCGAAGTAAGCGTTCTTCGACCACGAACCCTTTTCATGCCTCTTGTCTACGATTCTTATCGGAACGGCTTCGAGCCGAAGAGCCTTTCGCGAAATATCAGAATACAAGCGGGCGACATCTTCTCGCTGCTCGTAAAGTGCGATTCTGTTATCGCTCGCCGATCCGTCTCCAAGAATGTATCCTAGGAGTTGCAAGAAATCTCGAGTAAAGAATTCGGGAAGTATTCTTTCAGTCGTAACGTGAATTGAATTGAATTGCTCTGGGTCAGGAACGAGATAACTGACAATTATCTGCAGTTTTTCCCAGGTGAGATCTCTTTCTCCACGCTCAAGCTGAGATATTTCCGTTTGGTAAAGCTCGAGATGTTGAGCTAGAGTTTTTTGTGCGAGGCCTCTGGTCATTCGGAATCTCTTCAGAGTTTCTCTACCTTCAGTATCCACCGTATGCCTAAATGTAGCGGGTAGATGTGTAACCAGACTCGGTGCCAATGGCTGGGGGAGCTTTTTCGTAACAAAAACTCGATCCCCTTCTTTCAGCTCACCAGCTGTTTTAGTCGATATACCGCTTGAGTTCAGAGTGAAGAACCTATGTTCCCCAGTTGCCCTAATTCTTGTCTGCGGTCGCTTTGTTGTTATCTCGTAATATTCTCTAGGAACCATTGAATACGTATCCGCGCATTCAAAGACTCCGAGTTTGTACTTTGCGAAGTCGTAGCTCGCTATCTTGCTTCCTGACACAAGTTTAGAGATACCTGCGAGGGTGCCATCTTGGAGTTGAACGAGCGTGTCTGAACTAACACACTGTCCACCTTTCCTAGTTTTTCCAGAAACACCAGAAGAAATTGTGTCTACAACATCCCACGTGTCTCCTGATATTATCCCCAGTCCAGCTTCAGTTGCGTCGACTGCCATAACTCCAATTACATTTTGCTCCCTCAGCATGTCCCTTAACGGGTCAAGATGAAAATGATCGTCGCAGCGATAAAGATAAACCGACACCGGTTTTTGGGGCAATACCTCGAAGAGATCGATAGTTTCATTTCCCGGGCCGCCGGGTCCCGGAATCGCTCCGCAGAAGATCACTATGCCATTCTCGGGCGTTTGCTTGTAGAGGCGCAGTCTTGCCATCGTTTTTGTTAGGGCATCTTGCACGTGATTCCTCGTAGTATCTGACTTGATGTTGGACGCTGTACCGCTCTCTTCCCTGAGCGCTGCTATCGCCTCGTGGAGAGCCTTTTTCGGCGGCAGGTAAAGACTGACGAGCTCTGTCCCGCGTCCGGTTTTGGTCGACAGATCCGATAGTAGCTTCCTTATCCTGTAAATTGCGACAGAATCATACTTCTTTCCAGTACCATCATTAGCCAAATATGAAACACCTTGGAGAAAGAACTAGTCAGCTGACGCTGAGCACGGGATGGCTCTCAGAGCCTAAAATTCGCAAAATTGTAGTCGTAGTACTTCTTTCCGCAAGGTCAAAGGTCACTCTATACTTAAAAACGCACCGCCTGAAAAACTAAAAACTGACAGGGAATCCTTGTGGCTATTCTTTGACATCGGGGAGACGCTTCTCTCGGAGAAGAGTTTTCACAGCGCAAGGAATGACGGGTTGTTCCAGGTCTTGAAGGAACGCCGGAAAGATCTGTCACGGACAATGTATGACGCTGCCCATCGCAGGGCAATCCTTTCCAGACCCGGAGGCGAGGCTTCGAGAGTAAGGGCAATTGCAAAGGAAGTACTGGGGCCTTCAGAGTATTACCAGGCGGTTCAGGAGTATCATGAGAAAGTGGGTAACTCTCTGGTTGAGGCGTTCGAGAAGGATCCGAACAAAATGTTTCGACCTTATCCCGAGGCGAGCAGAGTTCTATCGGAGCTTTCACTCCGGCACAATCTTGGAGTAATTGCAAACCAGCATCGAAAGGTTCGACAGCATTTGGAGAAGACCTGGGACCTCGCAAAGTACTTCAAGTTCATGATCCTTTCAGAAGAAGTGGGGTTCAAGAAACCCGATCGCGAAATTTTCCTTCTGGCATTGGATAAAGCGAGGATCGACGACCCATCAGAAGCCTGGATGATCGGAGATAGGGTGGACACCGATGTCGGCCCGTCCAGATCGCTTGGTATGAAGGCGGTAAGAGTACTTCACGATTCCGAGACATCGATCATTCCTTCAGCTTCAGAAGTCGAGATTCCAGATTTTCAGTTCAAGGACTTGAACCCTCTTACGAGCTTATTTTGAGCAAAATTTCGAGACGTAATTCATAGCTGTGTCTTTTGCTAGGTCAAGATCTTCTTCTCTTATTCCCGGGACTCCGCACATCATGAAGAGAACGTCTTCGGTCTCCTCACTTACCTTGCTTTCGTCGGCATCCCGGTAAGGATAGACGGCTATCAGTTTCTTCTGAGTAATGTCTTCGATAACCACTTCGACTCCCGATAGTTCCATCGGGTTTGTCATTCCTATACCAACGAAGGTTTCTCCCCTGACTGCAATTCTCATGAAGAGATTTCCGCGATCTACCTTACGATCATCGAATGCTGCGATCGAGACCATGGATTCGGCAGAGGCCAGATTGTAAGAATCCACGAGAGTATTGATTGTTGGCAGGTCCTTTCCGCTCAGAATTCTCCTGACAAGAGCTTCCCCCGCTGGCCTTGTCTTGGTGGGATCGATTCCAACCTTCCAGTAAAAGTCCCGGTATGCCCTAATAATCGGAAGGTCTTTTACGACCTCGAGCGAAGGGATCTTTTTTCTGATTTCGCTCTGTTTCGACTTTTTGAAAATTTCTAGATCCTTTGCATTCTTCTGGACAACGACATCCGAGCATACCATTTCTTGAACCCTTAGGCCGGGAAATTTTTCTGAAAGTAAACTTTGAATTTTCAACTATTTTTTCCTCTCAGCGATCCGCTGCTTCCCAGTCCATAAGCGTCATCTGGTCATCTTCCTTTTTCTTCAGGCTGGAGACTCTGACCCCGATCAATCTTACCTTTCGCTCTGAATCGTAAAACTCAGAGAGCATCTTCTCACACTCGCGAAGCAGGATTTCAAGCGAAACACTGTGAGCAGAGAGTGATTTAGAACGAGTGTGCGTCTCAAATCCGGTGAACCTAATCTTAATCCCCACATTTCTGAAAAGATAGTGATCTGTTTGCAATCTCGAAAAGACATCCTCTGCAACGTCGTCCATGACCTGCTTTACTTTTGTATAGTCACCCTCGTCCTCCATGAAAGTTGTCTCGCTGGAAATCGAAACCGGGTCCCAGCTTTCAACGACCTCGCTTTCATCGATTCCTTTTGCAACATTTGATAGCCACAGCGCCGACCTGCCGAAAGCGTCTCTCAGGTTATCCATCGGGACCTTGCGCAGGTCGTCGATTGTTTCGATATGGAATTTTTCGGAGAGAATTTTATGGGTCACTTTGCCGACTCCAGGGATCTTGGATACCGCCAATGGAGCGAGAAACCTGACTACTTCGCTAGGTCTAACAATAGTTAGACCATCCGGCTTGTTCATGTCTGTGGCAATTTTTGCAACGATTTTGGTATTTGCAACTCCAACCGAACAGGTGATTGCCTGATTCTCCGAGATCGATTTCTTGATCTGGCTCGCGAGATTTCGAATCGATTCATCTTCTTTCAGATTCAGATCCTCAGAAATCAACTTCAGCCGTTCGCCGACATCCAAGTACGCCTCGTCAATGCTCATCTGCTCTGTTTTATCGCCAAACTTTCGAAGGAGCTGCATAACCTTGGAAGAGATTTGGACGTAAAGATCGAAATCGGGTTTAACGTAATGAGCGTCCGGCGCTAGCTCCCAAGCCCGAGAGATCGGCATTCCTGATCGTAATCCCCTTTTTTTTGCAATGTAGTTGCAGGCAAGCACAACTCCTCGACCTTTGCCATCCCGTGGATCGGCGCCGACGACGAATGGCTCGGATTTCATCTCCGGGCGTTTGCTCAATTCGCAGGAAGCGTAGAAAGAATCCATGTCGACGTGGAAGATCGTCCGGTCAAATTCCCATTCCAGTGATTCCTTCATTTTCCCGGATGTCAAATGGTATCAGTTAAAGCCGAAAGATAAAACTCTCGGCCTTGTCGAGTTAATTGTGGCATTCGGTTTAAAAGCACCAAAAATCGGATGTTAGCTTCATACCTGATTGATTTGCAGGGCGGCGACGATTTTCCAGGATCGCAGGTCCCCATAAGAGAGAGGCACCGAATTCTCCCTTGGGCTTTGCTTGCCCTTGTCCTTGTAATAGTAGGGCTGTACGCGGCTAGCGTATGGCTGAACTGGACAATCCTTGAAACCATGTACAACGCCAAAGCTGGGCTTGACTGGTTTGGGATTAACTTCTACGGCGGGCTGACCTTTCTCGTCGCTGCGATTTTAGCTCTGCTTTTTGTGAATCCGTTTCCGCGAAGGAGCGATCTTTTCGAATCTTTCAACGCGCTGATTGGCCTTCAGTACAGACAGACCCCGTATGGCGGTTATGGCAGCGGCGTACCTCAGCGTAGAGTAAGGCCGATGTATATCCGTCCATCAAAACTTCTCTGGGGATTCTGGCAATTACTAAAGTGGACAATACTTTTTGGAATTTTTTCGGTTTACAATGGATTTCCCGGTTTTGGAAACTTTACCATAGTCGTCGATATGGCGCTCAAAGGTTATGGTAGTTGGGGCCTAGTTCCGCAGGTCGCGTTCCTCCCGCTTTCTCCTGGATCGTCCAGCGAGATTATTTCGCTCATACCAACAATGGAAATCCAGTATCAGATTCTCGTCTATTTTGCCCTAGTCCTCATGGTTGTCCTCGCGCTCCGGTTTTTCCTGAAATTCATCAGGGATGTTGTCATCAGAGCTGGAGACAAGTGGCTCCGAGATATTTTCGTCGCACTTTCAGCAGTGGTTTTTGCAGTTTTCATCGGAATTCCATACTGGGGAATGGACGTTACAATTCCGTACGAGTGGGGTGCAGTAGCTACGGTTCTTGTCGCTTTCATAGCGATGGCTATCTTTTTCCATTTGAGCTCATCGAAGGAAACAATTCCACTCGCGCAGCGGAGGAGGACTGCGATCATAGTAGCTGCTGCGATCATCATAATACTGCTCCTCTTCAATATCGGCGCGGTTACCTACTACCGCCTAAATTTCAACAATAACTATATTGCATACCAGTGGAATCCCCTCGTCTCCAAGCAAGTCCAGGTTGCGAGCTGGGCTGCGGGAATCCAGAATATGACCTACTCTTCGATTGACCAAATTCCGCCGGGGAACGCTTCTATTACCCTCCCGCTGATTCGTAACTGGGATTCGAATTCATCTTACACCCAGAGCCAGAACGTGATCGGAGTCAACTGGTTACAGCTTTCGGCTCCTTCTATTGCTTACGTTTACGGACAGGAGTACTGGGTAACTCCCACGACTTTTCTCTACCCCGATACAAACGACTGGATTGGTGTTCACCTGATCTACACTCATAGTTCCAAAATCATTCTATTGAACACTCATACGGGGCAGTTCGTAAACGTCACTCAAGCTTACAGGATACCCACTCAACCTCTGATGTACTATGGCGAAGATCTTTCGCAAACGACTGGTTTTTCAAACGATGTCTACGTTCACGCGGCGCCAAACGTTCAGGAAATAGAAGGTGTATCCTACAACGGACCTCCCGATTACACTCTTTGTGGGGCTCAGAGATCTCTGTGGTTCCTTGAACAGTTCCAGTTCGGTTACGCGTTCTCGCCTCCTCAGGACTGCATCCAGATGCTTCATGATCGGGAAGTGTTTGACAGGGTCCAGAATGTCCTCATCGGTGGCCTGGTAGAAGATGGCTCGACATACCTTGTCAGCGATTCACCAGCAGGCGGAAAGAATCTCTACTTTGCGATACAGGTTTACGTTGACTATCCGCTTCACAGCGGTTTTGCGAATGTTCCATACACCCAGATCCAAAGCTATCTTCGATTTTTCGGAGTAGTGCTCGTAAATGTGGCGACGGGACAGATGCAGGGTTATACTGTAGCAGGTAATGATAATTTTCTCTCCTCATTTTACAAACAGTACTATCCGAGCTGGGGGACGGTTCCGAGCTGGCTCCAATCTCAGCTCAGGTATCCTGACCAGCTACTTGGAAACCAGGTTTTTCAGGGACAGCTGGATGCTGACTTTATCCTTCACGTAAACCAGCCCAGCGTGTTTCGCTCGCAGTCCGACTTTTTCGAGCGCCCAACGAATACAGAGGTGCTTTACATCCCATTCGTTGCGGGGAATAATGTATCCTTCGATGCAGTCCAGCTAGTTGAGTTCCAGAGTTCTACCGGGAAAAACCTAGCCGGTCTTTATGTAATATCAGGTGGCAAGAATTTAGGGCAAATGACCCTGTACCAGTCGAACGCAACCGGGATAAATTCTTCTCCGCTATTTGGACCCACGGCTGCATTGAGCGCTTTTGGCTCCGATTATGCAACTCAGCAGGCGGTCACTTTAACCCGCGCTACGCCGGGCAACATTCTTCTCTATCCTGTAAATGGTCATTTGTACTATTTCATTCCTGCCTACGTCCGTCAGGCATCGGGTACAAGCGTTGTCGAAAGAAATCCGTTCGTTGATGTCATAAATGCTCAGAATTCGAGCGCTCCAGTCCGGCTGATATACACTAATTCCAGCGCGATAAACACCTATGACCTGACGCAGAACCCAATTTTCACGAATTCAACTCTAAGAGCTCAATACGTTAGTGGGCTATTTACCTCACAGCATATTGCACTCACAAACTCCACAGTGACGAGTGTCAATATTGTTAACAACATCGCGTCGGCAACCTACCAGGTCGATTCGGAGCAAAACGCTACTACTTCCATGGTTAAGCACTTCATCAGCGCCTACGTTCAGAACTCTACGATTACGGGGAGTGGACTTGCATTCGGAACTTTGTTTTACTGGGTTCCCTCGCCGGGCACGGTAGATTACGGTTTCGTCGTATCCAGTCTTGGGGTTACAAAACTGTATTATATTTCAGTCATCGTCGGAACGACCTGAGAGAGAAAATTAGATGTCACAATCCAGGGACGCAGATTTTGATTCGTGGATCCGTTCGAGGTACAGCGGGCGACCGTTTTACGTTTCGGGACATAAATTCGAAAAATCCCAGTCGGGATCGGTATTAATCGACAAGGCAACTTTTGAGCTTGAAGAAGCAATTGAGTTAGGGCATATGCTACTCTCGATCAATCCCGTTTCGAGACTATCTGCCCAGGTTGCGATCTGGGAGAAAAATGGAACCCTGGTGAAATTCGTCCTTGTTTTCGCGATCTTACTTTTGTTGATCGTTATACTTTTCCTTCGCCGTTAATTAGGGCATTTAACACAGAAGGATAATCATTGTTCGAATAGAAGAGAAATCGGAAGAAATTTTCCTTGTCTAAAAGCGAAGAAACTCTAGTTCTGAAGCTTTCTGGAAGTCTCTTCTTCTCTGAAGAATATGGTAAGGTCACCAAGGCAATTACTGGGGCATTGCAACAACGATCTCAAATCAGAGTCGTTCTTGTCGCTGGCGGAGGCGCTAAGGCGAGAGAGTACATCGACGTCGCATCAAAAGTTGGAGCGGATCAAACGACTCTTGACGAAATAGGAATCATGACATCCCGAATCAACGCTATGATCCTCGCTACGTCAATGGGAGAGTTTTCGGAAACGAACGTGCCAGAAACTTTACGAGAATTGCTCCAGTCGTTAAAACAGAACCGCGCGGTCGCTATTGGAGGTCTTCATCCTGGACAAAGTACGAACGCAGTCGGAGCCCTTGTTGCAGAGAAGACGAAAGCTCGAAGATTCATAAACGCAACTGACGTTGACGGAGTCTACAACAAAGACCCGAGAAAATTCAAAGACGCACAAAGAATCGACCGTATAAGTATTGGAGAACTCGAAGAAATAATCGGCGGAGAGTCGATGCAAGCAGGACATTATGATCTGATGGATCCTGTTGCTCTAAAACTTGTAGAGAGATCAAAAACAAGCACCTGGATAATAAAATGCGTATCGAAAAGAATCGAGTCTGCACTCCTTGGTGAGCGAGTTGGCGGGACAGAAATTGTATTCTGAAAAGTTCTTCTGCCTTCCAGAACGTCTAAGAAGAAAAGCTAATGAGAGATCAAAGTTATTTATTGTCCTTCAGTAAACTCCCTAAAAACAACTTGGAGGGGTAGCGAAACTAACCTAAAGTTCGCGCAAGGCCTGGTCAAACGCGGCGGAAGCCTCGATAGAAAAGAGGTTGCCGAGACTCAAGATCAAAACAGAGAGGTTCTTGTATGCGAAATCCGCTCTCTTAGGGGTTCATGGGTTCGAATCCCATCCCCTCCATTAACCCCTCCGAACCCATCATGGGGTCGAATCCCAAGAGCGATGTAATTTTTTGTTTTTTTACCACTTGGAGGGATAAATTTGTCCACCCTACGAAGCTAGGCGACCGCACGCAGTCTGCCTACGAAAACTAATATCTTTCCATTTGCATTAATGGGATCCATTACTATTTCGCAGCCTAAACTCAAAGAGACTCAATTCCTTTATGGAATTGGATATCATCCACTGCATAATTATGCCCTAACTGATAATTTTTATTAGGATAAACCGTGTCCATGGACTGCCTAATTTCACGTTATTTTTACCTTCGAGCAACGGGGCAAATTGTTTCGACGCGGTCTCCCCGCATGCCGTAGAATTTGCCATAGAGGTTGAGCGTAGTATCGCAATGACTTGGAATGAATTTTAGTCGTTCTCCGATAGATAGACTCGGAGAGTTTGGATCCACCTTCAACGTTCCATGCTCGTCACCTGCAGGCCAGTAAGAGATTCCTTCTAGGCCCACAGGCTTCGGCATCCCATCGTAGCCGAGAATTTGGTATTCTAACGAACACGCTTTCCACCCCATATCAACTATAACGCGTTCTCTCGATGGAGCGCTGACAACCGAAGTTAACAAGAACAGGGAGTTATGGAAAGTAGAACTCAGGTTCTCAATCAAATTGTATCTTGAATCCATTACAACATAGGATCCGGGTTGAATCTCCGTTATTCCAGGAATTTCTGCGGCGATATTGTATGTCCCCGTGCCGCCGGATGTAACTATTTCTGGATCCAGTCCTAATTTTTTTGATTCGTCCAAAGCTTTTGTTAATGGGGTCAGTGCTTCATAATCGACTTTTTTTCTTTCGTCAAAACTTGGGTATTTTATCTGTAGGTGTCCTTCGTAACCCATGAAGCCACGAAATCTCAGACCTTCCACGCGAGACAGTGCCAGCGCAAGGGATGGCGCTTCCTTAGGTTCAACACCCGTACGGTTCTGCCCAACATTCATTTCGACCAGGAAATCAACTACTAGATCTCTCGATCTTGCAAACTTCGCTAGACGCTGTCCATTCTCAAGATTGTCTAATGTAATTGTAATATTCCCATTTTTTCGAAGGGCCAAAAAACGGTCCATGGCAATGTCAGAAACGATGATATTTGTTAACAAGACTTCACTCTCTATGCCATTGAAAATTAGGGCCTCCGCTTCTTCTAACGTTTGACAGCATAAGCCAATTGCCCCTGCCTCTAGCTGTTTTCTTGCTATGAGTGGATTTTTGTGAGCCTTGCAGTGTGGCCGCAACCCAGACTTGACTGATTTACAGTATTCAGCCATTGTCAGGATGTTCCGTTCAAGGATGTCCAAGTCGACGATGGTTGCTGGAGTCGGAATTTCCTCTATTTTCATTATAACTCATTCCTACCTGATATTTTTTCCATGCCCCAAAGTTGGGACCAGCAGCTCCACTTCGCCTTTGCGCGTTACGACAAAATTGTCGTAAAGACTGGTCGTAGTATCGATGTCGGAAGTCACTAGTTCCACCCTATCGCCACGATTCAGTTTGGCTCCCGGGCCAGTTTCGATGTGCGTGTGTTCAGCGTTTAGCTCGACCACCTTCATACCAGCCGTAGGAGTTCGCAATTCAGGGAGGCCGTGATGACCGCTGATCGCAGTTCTTCCCGCATCCAGAATGGCTCTGTTCGGTTTTGGCAAACTGATTACCTGCGACTCCACCCAGAGCGCGTACTCGAACTCTGGACAGAATTTGTGGTGATCCGTATCCATCAGGATGTAGGAGCCCGCTTGAATCTCGGTAACCCCCAGAGTTCCGGCGGCTACCTTGTAGGAAGTGCTACTCCCGCAGCTAACTATGTCCACTTCGATTCCCCGGTCTCTGATTGCATCTCCCGTCTCGATGAGCCTTTCCAGCGCCAATCCGGTAACTTCATTGCTCTTTTCCATGTTGGAGGAATCCGGTAGCCCCCCTTCGTAACCCATCACGCCTCGAAAGTGCACATTCGGGAGTTTTGAAATTCCCACTGCGAGATCAGCTCCGGGTTTTCCAGGGGGAACACCGCAACGATTCAAAATCCCTTCGAGCATGGGATCTCCGGCAGAACTACCACCGCTGAGATTCACGTCTACTAGCAGATCGATCTCAGAGCCCGCCTCTGTCGCAGCATTTGAGATCTGTCTAGCGTTATCCAGATCATCCACGGTCACCTTCAGATTGCAGTATTTTGCCAACCTAGCCAGGCGCTGTGTCTTGTAATTCCCGATAATCTCGTTTGCGATTAGAATATCTGCGATACCGGCCTGTGCCATGATTTCAGCTTCTCCAAGCTTTGCACAGGTAATCCCAGAAGATCCCCCGTCGAGTTGCATGTGGGCAAAGAAGGGCGATTTGTGGATCTTGGTGTGCGCCCTAAGTTTGCACTTTTTCGGAGCGAGAAAATCGTGCATCGTTCGAATATTCTTCTCTGCAGTCTCTATATCTACGATTAGAGCCGGGGTGTCTACATCGACGAGTTTCAGGGTAGATCAAGCTCCAAGTTTCTTAAAGAGGCGTAGGTTTGGCTAGGTTTCCGTCTATCATGTTACTATTTTTCTGATCATTTGGACGCGTCATAACTCTTGTCACCTAATGTGAGTCCTCTCGAAAGTATGGTAACACCTTTTCTCCGACAAATCTAATGTTCTCGGGTTTTGATTGCGTGACGATGGTAACGGAGGTTGCCCCAACCTTCTGATACTGTTCGATCTCTTCGATCAAAACCTCTGGCGAAGTAACGAAGACCTTGCTTTGAAGAATCTGTTCATCCGAAACCCTCGTCCCCCTCTGTTCGATTTTTCGTGGATCTATTTCATCCAAAGAGCCTCTATCAAACAAGCCGGCATCTCCTAACCGCCTAACCTCCTCCACGCCGCTTTGCTTGCTGTCCGCAAACCACGATGAAATATTTGCAACCTTTTCCATTTTGTTCGGATCTTTCCCTGCCTTAACTGCCGCGGCCTCAAATGCCGGAAAAATTTCCTCTCTACATTTTTGGGGGCTAGCTATTGTTACGAGGTGATCTGCGTATTGCCCTGCGTAAGCTGCTCCTTTAGGACCTAGTGCAGAAAAATAAATTTCAATTTTGGATTTGGGTTTAGTATAGAGGAAGACATCCTTCATAGAAAAGTACTTTCCTGAAAACGAAAAATATTCCTCGCTTTCCCAAAGTTTGCGCATCAATGTTATCCCCTCCACGAGTCTATCTATGCGTTCTCTCCATGGAGGCCACTTACCATTCGACATGAATCGGGATTCCGACATTGCTTCCCCGGAGCCGACGCCCAAAAGGAATCTGCCGGGGTACATGTTATCGATCGTAGCAGCCGCCTGCGCAATTATCGCAGGATGATATCTTCCGCCTATGGGAATAGTTACTGACGGCCCAACTTTGATTTCTTTGGTTCTATCCAGTGCAACCGGAAGGTAAGACCACACAAAACCAGATCTTTTTCGACTGTGTGTCCAGGGTAGAAAATGATCTCCTAGCCAAGCATAATTGATACCACATTTCTCAGCGAGGGCGACGCATTCCACAAAATTGTAGGGATCTACGTAGCTCTCGCCAATGTCTATGGTAATCCGTACTGGGTTGGGCATCTAACATTCCATCGCGTCAGGTCCCAGGTTAAAAAATACTATCTTTCTCTCGGATTTGGTAAGATTCCAATGATTCTGACAATCTTAGAGAATCCGTATTCTTGCAGGTCTTGACATAGATCGAATTTTCACAATGACGATTTTGATAGCTACAGTTTCCGGACATCAAGTGCTCCAACAAGAGTCCAAGTTCCGTTCATGATCTCCTATCAGAAGATCGACGTTATCCCCAAAAGTATCTCTCACCGGATTGAATTTTAGGGCGTGGAATTATTCCCTGAAAGCAGATCTCTGTAGACGTAGGTCGTTAGAAAAGATCTCTCTGACTCTGCATAGCTAGAAGATCGCTACTGGATTGACGAGCGACCCTGTGCCACCCTGAAGTCGAAGCGGCGAGGCTACAGTCATAAAGTCCCACCTTCCCTCGCGTTCGCACTCTTGAGAAACTTCTTCTAGTTGCAGGCTGTCCGCGCAAGCCAGTCCCATCGAAGTGATCTGTAGGGCGTGCACCGGAGCCGAAACGGATTCCACGGGACTCGGCTTTACTTCTCCATCGCCGTCGGGGAAGAATGCCGCTATCTTCCTCTCATGCAGTAATTTCATAGCAGTGGGATGCAGTCCGGCTCTGCCCACGGTATCGAGGTCCCAGGGCCCCAGTTCCATCCGGCGTTTGTAGTGGCCCGTCCGGAAGACGAAGATATCTCCCTCGCCAAGCTTTACCCCCTCTAGTTTCTCTGCTGCTTCTAGATCTTCCGTGGTGACCATCTCGCCCGGTTCCAGCCATTTGACATGTCTTAGCCGAGGAATGTCGAGGAGAACTCCTCTGCCCACGATCCCCTGGGCATACTGCGTAATGTCCATAGTCTTGGCACCCTCAGAAGTAACGAGGCTCATTGGTCGGTCGTTATACAACTTCCCTCTGTACGCGATATGGCACAAGGCATCAAAGTGCGCATGGGCGCACCCGTGTACCGAGCTCCCCAAGTAGTCAGCCACATACTGAACGTAATTGGTGCTGTCCGTTATATCGTAACAACGCATCATGTGGTGGATTGCCTGGTTAGGATTATCAGCAGAGGCAACTGTATCTATCGGTCGCCCCATTGAGACCGACCTCCCAGCTCTGACCAGTTTAGCGGCATTGGCAACAATCGAAGGCGTGAGAAAGTTCAGAGTGCCCCTTTGATCGTCGGAGCCCCACCTACCCCAGTTAGATACCTCTTCAAATAGGCTGTCGAATTCTTCCAGTTTCATTTTCTTTGTATTCAAAGTTCTATACACTTTCCAGTTTTATGACATCGAATTTCTAAAGAGGGTTCCTAAAGTCGACAAAAGCGCGTGTTTCTGGCGCATCTGAGTTGTTTTAAGTCTTCTTTTAGAATTCAAAGAAAACTCTGTCCTTGGGAAATTCTCTTCGGAAAATTCGGAATCAATTGGGTTACGAGTATGTAAGGCACTATTGACAATGTCGATCCGAGTGGTTCCCTTGATATCAACTAATGGAACAGTTAATCATCTACCGAGGATGACGTCAAGATGGTTGAACCGGGATCTCCAAAGTTTGTCAGATTCCCAGATACCTAGCTTCCATTGTAATAATTTGAACTTGAATAAGAGTAATCGCAGTTCGAGAAAAAGGTTCAACGATTTTAGGGCGGTCCCTCTTGATTAAAACGGCGACCAGGCCAAAGATTCTGGAGGGACTTTTTCATCCTACTCCATTGGTTACTTTCAATTGCACGAAATCCCAGTTAGTTTCTGTTAGTTGAGGAGTCTTTCTCCCTTGAGAATCCTTAAATTATGAACTCGAAGGCGAGAGGGATTATCCTAATGGAAGAAAAACAACAAGAAACGGTAGATTCGTTCAAACCAAAATATCCTTTGAAAGTAAGTTCAAATCGAAGATTTCTGGTTGATCAGAATAATCATCCCTTTCTTCTTCAGGGGGATGCTGCCTGGTCTCTTATTGCCGGAATATCTCGAGAAGATGTCGTAACGTACCTATCTAACAGAAGCCAGAAGCGCTTCAATACTCTTCTCGTAAATCTGATTGAGCACAGGTTTTCCCCGAATGCTCCTAGAAATTTTTACGGCGAAGCCCCTTTCACAACACCAGGTGACTTCACGACTCCCAATGAGAAATACTTTGAGCACGCTGACTGGGTAATCAGAAAGGTTTCAGAATTTGACATCCAGATTTTGTTATGCCCTGACTTTCTTGGAGTTCCTATAACTTACCACGGTTGGTACGACGAACTAGAGGCTCAAAGTTTGGGCAATTGTCTAGCTTACGGGCAGTTTCTTGGAAAGAGATATCGTGATTATGATAACATCCTATGGTCGATGGGTTGTGATCGAAACCCCGGCCCAGATGTATTGCAACGAATGGACATGATCTCTTTGGGCATCAAAGAGCACGACAGTCGCCATCTAATGACGGCCCAGACCTTTCCTGAATATTCTTCTAGAAATATTTTTTCAGGCGGTGGTTGGCTGGATGTCAATGCGACCTACTCCTATGGCATAGTGCATGGCAGGCTTACTTCAGACTATAATCTAGAACCCAGAATGCCGGTCTTCTTAATCGAATCCACCTATGAAGGTGAGCACAATTCCACTCCAGCTCAAATCCATCGACAGGCATATTGGTCAGTTCTATGCGGCGGCTTTGGGCATGTCTTTGGAAATTTTGCTATCTGGCCATTTGGAATCGAATATGGATATGTCGTGTGGCCCAGATCTACAGAGAAGTGGCAGGTAGAGATGGACAAGCCCGGTTCAATTAGCATGAAACACTTTGGAGATTTCTTTCGATCACTACCTTGGTATGAATTAATCCCTGACCAGAAACATCGGGTGGTTACCAATGGATTAGGAGAATTTCGAGGATTAGACTACCTCGCAGCAGCTGTTTCTGAGGATGGGCACACTCTCGTTGCGTACATGCCCACACCTAGGATGATTACGATCGACCTATCCAAGCTGCAAGGATCTTTAGTACGAGCGTGGTGGTTTGATCCGCAAAGTGGCAAGTCAGTCACCATTGGCGAGTACCCTGCAAGTGGAACGAAAGATTTCACACCTCCTGGACCGGGCGACTGGGCAATTGTCGTCGAGGACACGTCTGGCAAAAGACTGTCTCCTGGTTATCATCCTGAAGTTAGCAACTTGTAAAGGGCCCCCGGCTAAGTCGGCTCTGATCAATAAGCGATTCGAACAGAAGAGGAGCCTCGATCTCGAAAGAGATCCTGCTTTATGGTTGGCAGCAGTATGATTTCGCGCGTCGAAAGCTCAGAGTGTAACGGAAATAGTTAGGCGGAATTTACATTGCATTAGGCGATCAGAACTGGGATAGGATTCCCACTAGCTTTTCTGATTGGAATTACGGAAAAGATTCTTTCAGAATTTCCTTCAACGCAAATAATCGCAGAGGGCAAATTTTCCTGGAAGGGCAGGCTCACGGGCGATTATTCTATGAAGGTGCTTAACAATTTAGAATGCTTGATTGAAAGAAATCTATTGGCCAAGAATTTTTGAAACCTTATGAAGAAAAGTGGCGCAAATATTTATAATATCACAATATTTCACCGAGCCTCGCATTGGAAATTCACAAAAGTCCCGTTATGTCTGGGATTAGCAGGACCATTGCTGTGGTCATTGTCGTAGTAGTTATCATAGTTGCCGCGGTTGCTGGGACTTATGCCCTTTCATCAAAGGGGACAACAACTACAAGCAGCTCTTCCTCTCAAACTTCGTCATCATCTTCAAGTTTGAGCTCTTCTATTTCCCAATCATCCTCTTCGCCATCGTCGTCTTCGTCCTCTTCTAGTTCCTCTAGCTCATCTTCCGTCTCTACGTCCAGTTCCACATCTTCTTCGTCGTCGTCTACATCTTCCGTCTCTTCGTCGACAACCAGTAACCCCTACCCAACCTACAACAATACGCTGACGATCGATCTCGAGCAATGGCCACTGGGAAGTATGAATCAGTTGTATGCCTACAGCGGTAGCATATGGCCTAATGTTGCAGCTAATGCTATGTACCAACCTCTGGTTGATGTCAATGTAGCCCAGGAGTATGGCCCCGGGGGAGGAATCCAATTCCTTCCTGATCTTGCAACCAATTGGACCGTTTCTTCCGATGGTAGCGTTTACACCTTCAATCTAAGGCAGGGGGTCAACTTTTCGAACGGAGATCCGTTCAACGCATATCAAGTTTGGACGGTTTTCTACAGTGCGTACTATCTTTCAGGAAACTCATCAGGATGGTACAACGGATACTTGTTGTTCAACATGAAGCCCGTGGAATTTGGTCCGGCCACTTTATCGCTCCTCAATCAAAGTGGACTCATCAATCCTTCTCAACAGATGCTGGCCATAATGTCAAACAGCTCTTGGCCAATATATGTGGTGAATCAGAACACCATAGCTTTTCACACGATTAAACCATTTCAATGGCTGCTCGGGACGCTAGTTGGTTGCTTAGGGCAGTTGTATGATGCACAATTCATGCTTGAACATGGAGGTTTGGGTACCCCGACCACAATAAACAGCTATTTCAATCTCAACCCAATGCCAGGAACAGGGCCTTACATGCTCAGCAAGATATCGAATCAAGGATACATCGGATTCACGCAGAACCCGACGTACTGGGGACGGAATCTTACTGCTTCTGAAATTGCAGCAAATGCGTTCTTAGATCCTGGTCAGGTGAAAAATGTGCTAATTCAAATTAAAACTGATACTACGTCTAGATATCTGGATTTAGCGGACGGGGCTGCTCAGATAGCAAACATCGGTCCTCAGAGTTGGAATCTTATTCTTGCGAGTCAAGACAAATACAGCTATGTCACTTTGCCACCTACTGCTGGCCTTATTGCTGGGGAAACTTTGAACGTCCGGCTGTATCCGACTAACATTACTGATGTTCGGCTCGCGATAGTTCACGCGATAAACATGACAGACTTGATTTCAAAGATATATGGACGCGCGGCGCAATTTGTAGGTCCTGAATATCCTGCCTGGTCGCAATTTTACGATCTTGGTAACTACACGCCGTATTCGTACAACTTGACGTTGGCCGCGCAGTATTTGACACAGGCAGGATTCCCAAATGGAAAGGGCTTGCCTCCAATTAGTTACATTGTGGCTGCCTGCACGTCTTTAGATTGCGCCGGACGGGCCGAAATTATCCAGACAGACCTTGCCCAGATTGGCGTTACCGTGAATATCAATGTACTTAGTGGACAAAACTGGTGTACGCAAGCTGGCTGCGAACCCTATAGTTATAATATCAACAATACTGCGAGTCTGGGCAATATTGAAGATGTAGGAGGAAACACAAATTCACCCACTTTCCTATCTCCAGCGGACTATTGGACCGAATTTGTGAGCAATAATTCGGCATTCGGAAATACTGCGGTGTATGCGACGGCCGCTAGCAACGGGTGTGACGCATCTTTCTTCAATGGCTCAAGCGTTGCTACCGTTAAATCAATCTGCGGTCAAGCACAGGCGGAGATCTACGCACAAGCTCCTTTATTCGGTTGGGTCATACCAACATATAACCTAGGTGCTAGTGCTGTTACCTGGGACAAGAGTGTTGTAAGCTCGGCTTACTACGATTCGAATTTCGGAGGAACGGGTGACATGGTAGTCATCAACACGGTCGTCTTCAGCTAGGCGACCGTTCGAATCCCCTGTCCGGCTGAACAGTCAAGTATTGTCCTATAACTAATATCCCAAAGAGTAAGGATTCTACATGCCGGAGGACCGATATGCTCTAACTCTAATTCGAGATGGGACCACGGCTGTGAAGGCTGGCTTCGCAGTGCTGTGTAATTTATTTTACAAGAAGACAAAATACTGCATTGAAGCTGCGTATCCTCTACGTGATAAGTGCCCTTCCAATTTATCTTAAAACGATGTTTTTCCATTAAGTTAGATCTCTGATGTTCGACAGACTATTTGCTCCACTTGAGATCGGTCCAGTAACGATAAAGAACCGCATACAGAGCACCCCTCACGAACAGCAGTATCTGGAGGACGGTCTCCCGAGCGAGACCATGATCCAGTACTACATCGAGCGGGCGAAGGGCGGTACCGGCCTCCTAGAAGTTTCTCAGCTTTTCATAAAGGCGCCCGACGGCTGGGAAACAGACTCTGCCCGGAGGTTCCCGCTGGTCCCCAATCCCGCTATCGTCCCGGGGCTTTCCAATCTTGCTGACGGAATCCACGAGTATGGGGCCAAGATCTTCATGGAACTATCCTCGTGGACTCATCTTTACGGGCCTGTTTCAGCAATCCCATCCGAATCCGGGCTGATGCTCAATGAATTGTCCGCTGCAACCATTTCACAGATCCAAGAAGATTTCGCGAAAGGGGCCGCCCTGGTAAAGCAAAGCGGTTTCGATGGCATCGACCTCCACGGAACCCATGGCGCCATGATCGAACATTTTTACTCTCCGGTGGTAAACAGGCGCGCCGACAAGTACGGAGGCTCGCTGGAAAACAGAGTGCGCTTCCTCATGGAACTAATCGAGATACTCAGAGGCTCATTGGACGACTCTATGGCATTGGGATTGAGACTCTGTGCCGACGAAAAGATCGAAGGGGGAGTCACTCCCGAGTACGCCGCAGAGATGGCAAAGTTGCTCGATGGCAAGCTGGACTTCATCAACGTGGACCAGGGTGCGGCGTCCCCGTTCGAAGCGATGAATCAACTCGCGTTGCAAACTGAGCCTCTCTACGTGGAAACCGGATATGGCACCTACATGTCGGCGCCGATCAAAAAGGCGGTATCAAAAACGAAAATCGGCATAGTGGGCAGGATCACGGATCCCCTGCTCGCAGATTCCATCTTAGAAAAAAGTGAAGCGGACTACGTGGGAATGACCCGCGCCCTAATCGCCGACCCGCACCTCCCGAACAAGGCGAGGGAAGGGCGAGTGGAGGACATTCGGCCGTGCATTGGTACCCTGCAGGACTGTTGGGGAAGATCTGTCTCCCGCGAGTGGCCAATGCACTGCACTGTGAACCCAGAAGTGGGAAGGGAGAAGACCAGAGGAATTTCTACGATTAGAAAAACCTCGAAACCCAAGAAAGTGCTCATAGTAGGAGCGGGGCCGGCCGGTCTAGAAGCTGCGAGACTCGCTTCCGAGCGGGGGCATTCCGTTGTGATCTATGAGAAGACCGGTGAAATCGGCGGCCAGACAAACTGGGCAAAACTACTTCCAGGTAGAGCAGACATTGGTTCTATCGTCACCTGGTATGCTCAGCAGCTGAAAAAGAATGGCGTTAGGATCGAACTCCACAGGGAAATCCCTGTCGATCCCGGTGTTGTGTCGTTCGTCATGGACGAAGAACACCCGGACGTGGTGATCGTCGCGACCGGCTCCAGCCCGATCGAAAACGGCATCCAGATGATTACATTTTCCCCGGTTCCAGGCTGGGATCTGCCTCACGTTAGGACGATCGACGAGCTGTTCAAGGCTAACCCGAATTTACGGGGACAGGTCGTGGTTGCGGACAGCACCACCTACATCGAGGGCCCCGGGGTCTCTGAGTATCTGATGAGAAAGGGGGCGCAGAAAGTTACCTTGGTAACACCACACCCGCACGTCTCGCCTGAGCTCTCGCATTACAACCAGCTGGTGCACGTGGTTCGCAGGCTTGCTTCTTCGGGAGTGGTGGTAGAACCTTTCAGCTGGCTCAAGAGGATCCGGGAAAATTCCGTGGTTGTGTACAACATTGCAACAGGGCAGGAGCACGAGCTCCCTTCAGACTATGTGGTGCTCAATACTGGGAGAAGTCAGGTAAACGATCTCAGCGAGCTATTCAGAAAATCCAGCGCAGAGGTCTTCATAATCGGAGACTCCAGTGTTGCCGGTGGAAGGATCGGCGGTGCAATTGAATCAGGCTTTGTGGTAGCAAATTCCCTCTGAGAGCTTCCTGAAATCTACGTTGAACACATTTCTCTGGCGGTCAGCCACTTTTCCAGATCCCTCATTTGGACAGGGCTGCGACTCCCTTTGCAGCCATCTTGCGGAGAAATCACCTGGATGGATCTCCTGAGCTCACCCAATTTCTAATTTCAACCCGAGAGTAGTTGATCAAATGTCACTAGTCGTCAAGCCGTTCAGCAGAGATTTCGAGGTGCCGTCCGAATTATCCCTCGCTAAGTCGGAAAAGTCATGATACGAAGGAGACACTTTCGCGACAGGCTGTATTGAAAGATCAGAATAATCCTTAACAGATTGCAGTTCAGAAAGTAATTGAAGAAGAAACGTTCTCAATTAGAGAATTTACTATTCAAATTTTGATCCCCGCGTAATGTAGGGCGTACAGACTACATTGAGTATTCTTGATTATCGCCTAATTCTAGGTGGGTTAGCTGCAATCATAGGAGTAATAGGCTTCCTTCCGTACTTTAGGAATCTATTTGCAGGGAAGACAAAGCCGCATACGTTTTCATGGTTAATCTGGGGCATCCTAAGCGCGATAACCTTTGCAGCCCAGATTGCTAGCGGCGCAGGCCCCGGGGCATGGATAATCGGAGTTGCTGCAATTCTAAGCCTGGCAGTTTTTGTCATAGCCATATTCAAAGGAGAGAAGGAGATAACAAAGCTAGATAAAATAAGCCTGGCTTCTGCCGCGCTCGGCATAGCGCTCTGGATCGTAACTACAAACCCATTATGGAGCGTTGTTATCGTTACAATAGTGGATGCGGTCGGCTATGTACCAACTTTCAGAAAGACGTACAAACAGCCATACGGAGAGACCCTCACCTTGTATTTCTTGAGTACGGTTTCATTTGTAATCTCTCTGTTTGCTCTGGAAGTGGTTGACCTAACTACTGCGCTGTATCCAACATCACTGATAGCAACTAACATAATATTCATTTCAATGGTACTTATGAGAAGGAGGAGGAACGTTATGTCCAGTATATCGTATCGGTAAAAATTTGGAGCTGTGAGTAAATTGAACGGCAACAGGAAGAAAAATGGTAATCGTTCGCGTCGGTTGAAGAGTGGCATTCGTGGTCAGACCCGACGCTGACTTGACAGTGGCTGAAGAAGGTTAGCTAAAATAGCACATCGACCACATCATCTAACAATTTCAAGAAGGGGATCGCTTGGCAAAATCGAAAAAGGTAGACGCGGCGGTGGAATCTGATAACTCGGAGAATCCTACCCCCGAGGAGGAAAACAGGAATGTCAAGAATCCCAATTTGGAAGCTCCAGACGAAGAGCTTCTGCGTGAAGAGGAGATAGAGAAGAGGTCAAGGGCACGATCGCGAGGCTCGAGCAGAAAATCAAAAGGATTGACAAAAAAAATCTAAACAATTAATTTTCTTTTCAGAAATTTTTTCCCTCAGTAGTAAACGCCATATCAAACGTTGATTTGCAAACTGATTTATGAAACTAGAGAGAGATTTTCCTCGAGCTACGACACGCTTGTAGCGAAAACATAGTGGAACCCGCGGGACGTCGAGATTATCCAAGCGCGCGCGGGACTACTATCAGCTCTTGCGCTGCAGGATTTGAAAAGAACTGATATAACGCTCACCGGCGGCCCCCTATAGTTGGCGTATGGTGGCGCTCAGGGATTCAAACCCACAATGGATTTGGATACCATCCCCTCCACAGCCTATGCCGCTGGAAAACTTTCTTGAGCGAAACCGTCGCGCAAATATCACAAAATAATTATATTCCGAAGGCAGCTTCATGAATGTTATTTCAATGAATCCATCCGAACAAATTGACGAACTGATCGCAGAACTAAATGATTGGCGTGGCGTCGTACTAGTTAAGCTTCGTAAAATCATCCATGACGCTGATCCAGATGTAGTTGAGGAATGGAAATGGATGGGAACCCCAACCTTCTCTCATGATGGAATTTTCGCTATTGTGAATGCGCACAAAGATCATGTGAAGATGACTTTTTCTCAAGGTGCGAGCCTTCCGGATCCCGACAAGGTCTTCAACGCTATGCTTGGAGGCAACCGATGGCGCGCGATCGATTTCCATGAGGGCGACGAGATCGATGAACGTGCTTTGAAGAATCTCATCCGCTCGGCTGTTGCGCTCAACACTGGTTCCTTGAAAAAGAAAATTTCGAAGACCCGACCTAAAGCCAAGAAAAAATCGTAACTAGGTCGGTTAAGCAAAAAACTCGATAGTTTGTTTGACGTCTATTTTTAGGGCACTCCTGCATGCGCACAAAGATCCTTAACTTCTCAAGTTCATTTACCATACGAATCCAAAGGAGAAGACGAGGGGAATCGTGTCCCAAGAGTATATCGAAATTCAGGGCGCTCGTGAAAATAACCTGAAGAACGTATCGCTGCGAATTCCCAAACGAAGGATTACCATCTTTACGGGGGTGTCTGGCTCCGGCAAATCGTCCATCGTCTTTGATACCCTCGCCGCCGAAGCTCGTCGCCAGTTGAACGACACCTTCAGTACATTTGTCCGTAACTTTTTGCCCCGTTACGCCCAGCCTGATGTTGACGCCATCAAAAAATTTGAGTATGGCGATCGTTGTGGACCAGAAGCGCCTTGGTGGTGGGTCGCGCTCAACTGTGGGAACCATTACGGACATTTACATCGTCTTGCGTCTTCTGTATTCGCGTATTGGTCAGCCATACGTGGGGAATTACAATGTCTTTTCGTTCAATGATCCGCAGGGCATGTGTCCTGAATGCAACGGCATGGGTCGCAAAACGATAGCCGCGGATATGGACGCCTTTCTTGACACCTCCAGGTCACTCAACGAGGGGGCTATCCTGTTTCCGGAGTATGCCGTCAACAATTGGGGCTGGAATATTTGCGCTCAGTCAGGGCTGTTAGATATGGACAAAAAACTGGCTGAGTACACAGACAAAGAGATGGACCTCCTCCTGCATGGCCAACCTCAAAAGGTCAAAATCCGGGTTGGGGCAAGTCGGTCAACTTCACCTTTGAGGGGATTGTCGACAAGTTCACGCGAAAGTACATCAGTCGCGATGTAAAAACTATGTCGGGGCGTACTCAGAAAGCTATGGCTCCCTACATGACATTCGGTCCGTGCCCGCTCTGCAAAGGGGGCGCCTGAGTCAAGCAGCGCTGAGTGCCAAAATTAACGGACGCAACATTGCTGAACTTTCGGATATGGAAGTTGACGATCTGATAGATGTTATCAGAGCGATAAATGATCCAGAAGTGGCACCTATTGTTGCAACGCTGATCGAACGGCTCCAACACATGGTTGATATTGGTCTCGAATACCTTAGCCTCAACCGAGAAACCGACACCTTGTCGGGCGGTGAATCACAGCGGATCAAGATGGTCAAGCATTTGGGCAGCAGTCTGGTTGATGTCATGTACGTTTTTGATGAGCCGACCATCGGTTTACATCCTCACGATGTTCACCGCCTAAATGAACTACTCCAAAAGCTGCGCGACAAAGGCAATACGGTTATTGTGGTCGAACATGACCCGGAGGTTATCAAAATAGCCGATCATATTGTGGATGTTGGCCCTCACGCTGGAAGTCGCGGCGGCACGATTGTCTATGAAGGCAATTTTGCTAACCTGCTCCACGCTGACACCCTGACCGGAAGATACATGAAGCAGACAATGGTGCTCAAAAACAGCTTTCGTTCGGCGAAAGGCAAACTAACCATTATGAACGCCCGCTTGAATAACTTGCAGAATGTAAGTGTAGATATACCGGTGGGGGTGCTAACCGTCGTGACAGGCGTAGCCGGGTCGGGCAAAAGCTCGCTCATCCACCAGGTATTTCTGCGCCAACACCCAGATGCTGTGGTGATAGACCAATCAGCAGTAGCAACCTCTACCCGCTCTAATCCAGCTACATACACCGGTATAATGGACGATATCCGGAAAACTTTCGCGACATCTAACAAAGTCAGCCCATCTTTGTTTAGCTTCAACTCCAAAGGTGCCTGCGAAAACTGCGAAGGGCTTGGCGTTGTGTACACCGATCTGGCATTCCTCGACGTGGTAAAAACGCCCTGCGAAGTCTGTGCGGGGAAGCGATTCAAGGACGAAGTGCTTGCCTACAAGCTTCATGGAAAATCGATTACCGAGGTCCTGGCAATGAGCGTTCAAGAAGCTCTCAACTTTTTTGACATCGAGGACGTCGTCCGTAAGCTCCAAGCCATGAGCGACGTAGGTCTGGATTATCTTACACTCGGTCAGCCACTCAGCACGCTATCGGGTGGCGAATGCCAACGAATCAAACTGGCCAATGAGCTGCACAAAAAAGGCAGTGTCTATGTCATGGATGAGCCGACTACCGGCTTGCACATGTCGGACCTCGGTCATTTGCTGGAGGTCATAAATCGGCTTGTTGACACGGGCAACACGGTGATAGTGATTGAGCATAACCTCGATGTAATCAAGAACGCGGATTGGATCATCGACATGGGGCCCGAAGGGGGCAACAAGGGCGGGAAGGTCATTTTTGAAGGTACGCCTAAACAGCTTCTAACGGTAACGCATTCGCTTACTGGTGCATCTCTGCGTAGCTCAAGCAATAGCTGAATCGTTATCCAATGAGGACAATGAAAAGAAGATTTGCCAAGCATCTCGACTGGTCGAGATGCTACTTCAATGACTTTACTGTCGTGTAGGTTTCTGTTGGTAACTAGGACGAAGTTCTCTAACGCGTGCCATCCAGTCCGGCATTGAATCTTCATCAAGAGAAGCTTCCAGTCGATCCAGAAAAGCATGCGCACCAGAAGAGAAGACCTGCGCGGTCGCGATGGTCAAATTCCTGTGTGTCATTTTGAGAACCGATGTCTCTCCATCGCGCTGAATCTCCCAGCGGATGGTGGCTCTTTCGCCTTTTGGAAAGCCAGAGCTCGGCTCGACGATCCACTCGTGCTCGAAAACATGTGGAGGGTCCCAAACTAGAATGCTTCCGGTAACGTGTACCTCAGTCGGTCCGCTCCAAAACTCGATC
>JABDCJ010000024.1 GCA_013288145.1 Nitrososphaerota archaeon
CCCGATTTACCGTATGCTTGGATCAGGGCATCCTCAAATCTTGAATAAACGACGGGGACCATAGGGAAAACGATCTCCTTCATATAGTAGAGGCCTATCTTCACTTCGTCCATTACGGTTAGATCCCTGAATCTGACTTCGTCAGTCTGCCAGAGCGATACAATATGAGCTCGAAGCTCAAGGATGAACTGCTTTTCCTCAAGAGGCGTTATTCCTGAGGTCGTTTCTAATTTCTGCAAGAGCTCTGAAATCCTGAATGTTTTCTCGAGTATCGTGCGCCGCCTCGCCTCGTTAGGATGCGAGCTCGATTCGCAGGTTGGAGAAAAAATCAAGGGTTTCTTCAAGTGAGAATCCTTTCTCTTTTAGAGTGAAAACTAGATCATAGGCAGACTCTGCAACCCTCAGCGGTTTGCTCTTGCGCCCGCGGGTTTGATTCTCCTTCGCAAATTTAGCTTCGCGCTCTCTCAGCACCCTGATCCTGTGGTGATCTTCGACGAGATTTACTAGTTGAAAATACGTGGAAAATGCGTGGACTATTGAAAGGCATTCCTTGTCGGATAGCTTCGAGACCGTACTGATTATTTGCTCTTGGATTTCAGATCTCGATTTTTTTGAAACTCGCGCCCTTTTTGTCAGACCTCGTAGTTTCTCTTCGAGCTCAAAGATTTCCTTCCCTTCTTGCTCGATTAGGGTTTCTCCGAGCATGTCCCCAAGTAGATGAATGTCCTTGCTGATTTTATCCTGGGGCGGAAGTGGATCGCCTTCCGGCTCGATGACGTGTTTCAATTTCAATTCAGGCATAACTGGTTTTGAGAATCAGGAAAATAGAGACGAATGAGAAAAGTTGCTAATTGCCAGTAATAAAAACGATTATTATCTCATACCGCGATTCCATCCCTTAGACGATTTTTGCACAGATATCTCGTCAGACTTGCGAATAAGAAAAATTACTCGCCAAAGCAGACTTTGCCCCTTATGATCGAATTTAGAAAGAAGGTTGACAATCTCGGTACAGTCGTTAAGAACATGCGCGTGACCGAGGTTGCAATTGAGTTCGATCTTTATGCCATAGATAAATCATCAATGGAAAAATCCGTTGAAGAACTTTCGAAAGAATACGGTAACGTGCTCCTCGGCCGTGACCTCACGCAGGAAGAGACGAGCTTCCCCACTCTTTACCACGACAAGCAAGAGACCGTAAAGGAATCGGTTGCGCTATTCAACGAGCAGCGGTACTGGGAGTGCCACGAGGCAATGGAGCAGATATGGCGGAGGGAAACCAACCCCGCCGAGAAAGCTGTGCAACAAGGGATGATACTTTCAGCTTCGGCGCTGGTCCACGCCCAGAAAGATGAGGACGCCATCTGCATCGGCATGATTCCGCGCACAATGGCAAAGCTCGACCAGTGGAAGGAAGACACATACTATGCGTTGAACGTTGCCCGGCTCAAAGAGAGCATGAATGGTATCTTGAAGAGCGGGAAAATTTCCTATCCAAAAATTTAGTTCAAGCCTCGATATTCCGCAAGATTCCCTGGCCAACTTCGAGCGAGCTGTCCAGGTCTGGATCGAGGTTTTGCAGACTAGATCGTCTCAGACACATATCCGTCGGATCATACGAGTTGATTATCGCATCCACGTCCTCGCGCGACTGGAAGGTTACAAGTTTTCCAGACCTGCTGTGGGTTTCGTCCGGGGCGAATTTGGAGGCGGGATTATCGTCATCAGAGGCTCTCAGAACTGAGTATGGGTTTGCGTTGATGTAATCAACCATGCTTTCAACACCCGAGCTCGATCCGTCTTTTTCGATCGGCCTGATGAGCGAGTTAATAGTGAGGGAGAGTTTCTCGTAGAGCCTTGCATTGGAGTCAAAAAACGACGGTTGATCGGGTGCTAGCATTTTCTCATTCTCAAGTAGAATAATCCCATCGCAGTTCTCGGTAAGCTGACGGAGCGCACATCCGGCAAAAAAGTATCTGTATTTTTCAAACACAAAGGGCATTACTACAACTCCAACAACCATTGCCCGGACCTGCTTTGCGCATTTTGCGATAAGAGGAGCAATGCCTGATCCAACCATTCCTCCGAGCCCTGATACGACGAAAACGACCTGAGATCCCATTAGAGATTTTCTCACCTGTTCGAGCTGTGGACCGACTATGCCACGAACGTTTGCAGGCGTTCTCTCACAATCGACTGGAAGCTGGAACACAATTTTCTTGGATTGAGACGGGACGTTTACAACGTCGTCCTGATCACAGCTGAGATAAATGAAATCACTGAGCTGCCTGCACTGCAGGGAAATCTCGTGAGCTATTCGACATCCCCTAGTAGCAATGCCAACTACTGGAATTTTCTTTCCATACGTTTGCAACTGAAGGGGATAATCCGTCAATTTCGAGTTTTCTCTAAGCTTCTCCGTCAGTGAATAAGATAATCGCCCCATAACCCAGCCGCACGACCACTGTGACTCGCATATTTTAATTCGAGCTTTGCCAATCTCAACAGTTCTTGTCAACAAGAGCTAATGCATATTCTAGAATGCTTTCACGCTCGGCGACGCTGCGATTCCTTTTTCAATTTGCGACGAGCATCTAGATGAAGTACCGGAGCTTAGAAAGCGGCATTCAACTTCCACAGATACTCAGCTCACTTTTGATCGCATCAGCCATATCTCTCGGAGTGGGTGGAATCTTCCTCTTTGTCGATAATCTTGTCCCAACAGTTCTCGTTGAGACAACTTTTATCGCAGTGGTTTTACTCCTGATTCTTTCGAATTTCGTTTCAAAGGGCAACATGCTTTCGATTAACATCTCAACCATTCTCGGGATAGTAGCACCGATCATGTCCTACGCAACGCCCGCTCACGATGGTGTTCTCGAGCAGATTACCACAGGTGGCCTCATTTCGTTTTTAGGAATACTGCAGCTCCTGGGATTCTATATTTTCCCGATAACGTTTGTATTGCTTCGAATTGTGTATAACGGCAAGCTCAAAAATCAAATAATTCATTCGTCGAAGACGCTGGTAAAGTCTTGAAAGAGAATGATGAGGCAGGCTGGGAGGCTCTCTCAAACTGGTACGATGAAAAGCAGGGCGAGACCGGCGATCTCTGGCATCGGGCTCTAATAGACCCCGCACTATTACGGTTAATCGGAGACCCCAATGGAAAGGACCTGCTCGATCTCGGTTGCGGGAACGGGTATCTCTCAAGGCGACTTGCTCGTCAGGGTGGGAGAGTGACTGCAGTGGACTCTTCACCCCGAATGATTGAGAACGCGAAAAAGCGCGATCCCAATCGTGAAATAAGATACGTTCTATCGGACACAGGGAAGCTCGATGCTATTTCATCTGACAGCTTCGACATCGTCTTTGCCAACATGAGCCTTATGGACATCGCGGATTGTGAGAAGGCTATTTCCGAGATAAGCCGGGTCTTGAGAAAGGGCGGAAAGTTTGTTGCCAGCATCTTTCATCCCTGCTTTGATAACGGCTCGAACTCTTCCTGGGTGATTGAGAAGAAACTCTACGAGTCCAAGATCTATCGCAAAATTAGGGCGTATCGAGAGCCCTTCTCTGAGCGGGTTCCATGGAAGCTGCCGCAATCGGATGAGAAAATGTTTACGATTGCATTTCACAGACCGCTAAGCTGGTATGCGAGGACAATTGCTAACTCAGGACTCGCGATCACGGCACTGGAAGAACCCGAGCCACAAGAAGAATTTCTGGATAAAGAGTCAGATGCCGCAGGGTTTCTTGAAGTACCGCTCCATCTTGTGATTGGTGCGGTGAAGCTCTAGCTCTCTAAAGAGAGCTATGGTTGCCGCCATCTTGCCTTAAACGCGGCTAGGGCAAAGAAAAATACAGTGAAGCCAAGCAAAACGGCCCAGCTAATCAATAGCTGGTTCTCAGGATATGATTGCAAACCCAGAACGGATTGCATGAGGATCGAAAGGTGAGTCGTGGGAGCGAGGTAGGCGAGGAATCTGTAGCTCGGTGGAATAACCTCGATGGGATAAAAGACCGGCGGAATGACCGTGAGAAGCGTCGAGACAAGCGAGGTTACAGAAAATGCACTTCGGCTGCGGAGAATGAAGGTCGAGAGGAAAAACCCAAAGGCGGAAGAAAATACCCACGCTAGGAGCATCACAACAATCGCCAATGGAAAACTCCAGGTGATCAGATGGAGATACCCGAAGAGGCAGATCAATACTACTAGTGAGGGCGTGACGAAAGTTAATTCACCCAGACTGAGACCCAGCATATAGTCGACGGCAGGGAGAGGAGAGGCAACGCAAAAGTCCTGAAATTTGAACTGGAGCCGGTTATAAGTTGCGTCTGCACCCAGGAAAAGTCCTGCGCCGACCAGAATTGAGATCGTCGCGCCAATCAGCCCGTAAGAGATGAAACTTGGACCGCCGATGACGAAGAGGAAAAAGAGCACGGTAAAAGGCGTCGTCGAGCTGAACACGATGAAACCAGGAGAGCGAATAGCGACAAGAATTCCGCTGTAGTAAGAGAGCGCGCCGATTGATCTCAGCCTTGCAGACAGGCCGCGTCTCCTTGGACCCAGCGGGGCCTGCCTTGGATTTTCCTGTTGGTTGTCTATCTTCTCAACTGTTACCATAATCGATCAATCTGCTCCTCCGTCGTCGTCGTTCTCTCCCTCGCCGACCAGATCGATGAACACGTCGTCCAAGCTTACCGGGGAGACGTTTGCTCTCGCTTTTCTTTCAATAGCTAGAGATGCGAGCCGGCTGCCTCGCTGTTCGTCAGTGAGTACTCGAAGATTTTCCCCAACACGCATCACCTTTCCGAACCCGTGAAGCTCATCTTCAGTAAATCCGGATGAAATATCGACGCGAATAGTTTCGCGAAGCGCGGATTTCAGCTCCTGCACCGTGCCTACCTTCAAAAGGCGCCCCTTGGAGACAATCGCTATTTTGTCTGAGATCGATTCAGCCTCGTCCAGATAGTGCGTAGTCAAAAGTATTGTTTTGCCCGCGTGCTTCAGGTCAACCATCAGTTTCCACACAGCTCTTCGCGCGACCGGGTCCAGCCCAATTGTAGGTTCGTCGAGAAAAATCAATTCAGCCTCAGTTGCAAGAGCCATCGCGACGAGAGTTCTCTGGCGCAGTCCTCCGCTGAGCTCATCGGAATGAACATTTGCGTACGGCGCGAGTCCCAGAAGGGAGAGTGTCCTTCTCGCCTGTGGTCTAGCTTCTCCGACACGCCAGCCACGCGCGGTAAGAGCGAACATGACGTGGTCGTATGGAGTGAGCGATTCGAACGTCCTCATTTCTTGAGGAACGGCTGCAATCCTCTCCCGGACTTCCTTTGTCTGCGATACCGCGTCGAAGCCGAGGACTCTTATCGTGCCAGAGGTTGGTTTCAACTGTGTTGCAGCCATCCGGAGAAACGTCGTCTTGCCGGCGCCGTTTTTTCCCAGTAGGGTGAAGATCGTGGCACGCGGAATCTCGAGAGTAACATCGGCTACTGCCGGCCGCGATGACTTGCCGTAGGTCTTCGAGAGTGAGATGCTCTCGATTGCGATGCCGGAAGAGGCGACCTGCAAAGTAGGTTGGATTTTACGTCATTTAAGAAAAGGATTTTCGTCACGCGTGTGAGAGGTATTCATAAAGGCCTTCAAGACAACTGACCCAGCCTCGTTCGTGTGAAGAATGAACTTTTTCATCCGAAATCTTCTCGTGGATTACTGTAATCTCAGTTTCTCCAGCATTAATTGGCTTGAAGGTGACAGACACTTGCTCGACATTTCTAGAGCTCGGTCTCTCTCCGTCGTTTTTCTCATTCATAACTCGCCAAGTGTAAACGAGTTTTCTGGGCGGATCAACAAGCGTGAATTCCCCTAAAATCCAGATCAAGCTTCCGTCGGGAAACAGGTTGCCGATTCTGAATTTCCCGCCGACCCGCAGGTCAATTTCTGCTTCCGGACATACGGCCGGTTTTGGACCCCACCATTTCTTCAACTGAGCTGGATTCGTCCAGGCTTCAAAGACGCGTTCAGGCGAAGATCTGATGGTTCTGCGCACGACGAGAAAAAACTGGCTGTCGCCCGGCGACTGTTTTGTTTCCATTATAAAACCCCAACTGGTATGGTCATTCTTTGTCTGATTTCTCGATGTATTCCTTCAGAGCGTCGAGATTTCCTTCCCAGAATGTTCTGTAGTGTGACAGCCACTTTTCTGCGTCTTCGAGTGGTTTTGCCGAGATTCTGCAGTGGTGAACCCGCCCTTCAATCGTTCTTTCGACGAGCCGAGCCGATTCCAACACTTTCAAGTGTTTTGAGATCGCAGGCAAAGAAATGTCAAATGGTTCAGCAAGCTCGGTCACGGTTTTTGATCCACGCATTAAACTCGAAAGCATCTTCCTTCGAGTACTGTCCGACAGTGCATTGAATACAACATCCAGCTGAGTCTCTTGCCGTAGAGAATTTCTTGCAGATCTGGTCATAGAATGTAATGAATCTCCTTTTTTGAAATTCTAGGTCTGACCATCATTAGAAAAGAGTCCCTTCAATATCGTTAACTAAATGGTTAAATATTATCGGAGTTCCGTTTTCGACTCCGGAAGTTGTAAAAAGAATGTCCAGCATCCATCAGGAAGTCGACATCACCGGAAGTCCCGAGAAAATCTACAATACTCTATTGAGTTCGCAAGATTTTAGCAGAATGACCGGCGGTCTGCCAACAAAGATTGACGGACAAGAAGGAGGATCATTTTCGTGCTTTGGCGGAGCTATTGTGGGAAGGAATGTTGAGCTTGTCTCAAACCGAAGGATAGTGCAGGCATGGCGGGTAAGCGATTGGGCACTGGGAACTTACTCTATCGCAAAGTTTGAATTAACGATTAGGCCGGATGGCGGAACTCATCTTGTTTTCGACCACAAAGGGTTCCCGGAAGATCAATTCGATCATCTGAATAGTGGATGGAAGACAAACTACTGGGATCCTCTGGAAAAACACCTCTCCCAGTAGAGGCAAAAGAAAAGAGTCTTGCATTGGCCCCTCACGAGCCAAATTGATGTTCTCGATTATTTGTTAGACTCTATAGATCTGCAATCATCGAATAAGGAACGACACGACTGCACCGAGCATGAAGGCTGACGCGAAAAGCATCGGCATGGTTAGCCACAATGGCAGATTGGAAAAGTCGTTGAGAGCTATCGCCAATGAAGGTGGACTATTGGATTGTGGCTTTACAGGAAAGGTGATCTCGGAAACTGGGAGTCTAACGATAGATTGAACAGGCAACGCCGGCTGCCTACTGGTCTTCACCTTTGATCTCGAGTTTACTTGTGGGATGCTCCAGTTGAATGACAATTTGTTCACCCTAGAGAACGGAACACTTGAGATCCGAGTTGTCACAAATTTTGCTGCAAATGTAGCTTGCAGTTTGGTAGTCGTGGCAATTTTAGAGACTCCACGATAGACGGCCGTACCTAGGTAAGCCATCGCTGATTTTAGACGTGCGATCTTAACTGAGATATTGATGCGCCTGAAAAATGAAGTAATCTGAACTACTGTTACGCTTACTTTACGATTGCCCTGCGAAAAAAAAGTTTTAGTGAAAGAGGTAACGCCGGATTTCTTCAGCCGTTCGATCTTGATCGAGGAAATAATGTACTTAATTGAAGTAGACGATTTGATTACCATGATATTCAGAGTCCTCAGAGTTCCCGCTCTAATTGTCACCACTATCTTTTCTAACTTGTACGAGAGTTGACTAGCCAGTTTCCTTATCCGTTCTTCATTTCTTGTGGACATCATTTGCATTTGAGTTCTTCTTCACTTCGTTGATTATTTGGCGTCGGAGAGTTTTCCCTATAAACGCTCTGGTTTTCAGGCCAGTTGGATCAATATTTTACTCAAACAATTTGGACAATTTTAGGGCGTTTGGGTTGAAACATGCGTTGCTTCGTGGACCAACGATTTAGGGCGCTGTCGAGTACATGTCGCACTCTCTCATATCAATTTTCGAAGCGCGATATTCCGTCGGGTCTTGGGTTTTTCAAGGGAAATTACACTCGCATGAAAGTAAAATAAAATTGACAGATTATGCTTTGGCTTTTTCGGCATCCCGCAAAAGCCAAATTCACCGAAAATGGAGAACGCCGATTTTTGAATTCAAGACATGGGGAAGTTGTATAAGGCGGGCTTGCTTTGGCCAAGGCAGGGAAGCTTTTCTCGGAAAAAGTGACTATTCAAATTGACACTACAATCGCCAGTTATGCAAATTGCCCTTTCGGATCCTACCATTGCAACCGCCACTCTGGTCATAATTCTTATCGTATTGTTTCTCGCCTACTATTTTCTCGGACGGGGAGTTTTTCTGGTCAGAGAAAACCAGATCGGAGTTTTGATAAAGAAGTTCGGAGGTCAGAGTATGCCTCAGGGGCAAATTATTGCTCGCAAGGGTCAGATCGGAATCCAGGCGCACACCTTGATGCCCGGTCTTTACTTCCGGAATCCAGTATTCTGGCATATCAAGAAATTTCCCATTACAGAAATTCAAGAAGAGCAGATCGGAGTTGTTGAATCTGTTGACGGCGAGGCACTACCAAAAGCGCGCCTCCTCGGCGACGCCGTAGAAAGCGCCCACTTTCAGGATGGGGAAGCTTTCCTTGACAACCATGGCAAGAAGGGACCCCAAATAGACCTCCTCCAGCCTGGGAAATACAGGGTCAATCCGCTTTTGTTCAAGGTCACTGCGCAGCCCGCTACTATGATTGGCCCAAATGAAGTTGCCATATTGACGGCGCAGGACGGAGCTCCGCTTCCGTCGGATTTTATCGTCGCCCCAAAACCGTTTGAGAAACCGGATCCCGATGGCAAGTTTCCGAACGCGCGATCCCATCACTATTTTCAGGATGGTCAGGCTTTCATAGACAGCGGCGGATACAGAGGATCGCAGCAGGATACCTTGCAGCCCGGGAAATACTACATCAACTCGCTGCTATTCACCGTAACCAAGGTTCCCAAGTTTGAGGTACCGCCTGGCTTTGTTGCAGTCCTTAGATCAAACGTCGGAAAAGAAATCGTCCAGCCCCAGACCGTTCCGCTTTCTATTGCACAGGCGTCGAATCTGGGTTCTCAACTGATTTCAGATGTAGAGAAGGTACTGATCTCGGACGTTAACCAGAGAGGCATCTATGACAAGCCGCTCACGCCAGGAACTTACAACTTGAACACAATAGCATTCACAGCGTATCCGGTTCCAACCAGTGCCATTATGGTTGACTGGGCGGACGCTGAAAGCCCACTAGCAGCGAAGATGTCGAGACCGGAATCAACTCCTACAAAGAACATTTCTGACTATCCGTACCTTACCGATCAAACAGTGAAGGGCGTTTCATACTTCCAGTTCAGTCAGCTGAACGTTGTTTCAAAAGATGGCTTTCAACTTGAGGTAAGCGTACGCATGATCATCCGGGTAGCGCAGGAGAACGCGGCTTTTGTAATCGCCCGCTTTGGATCAGTTTTCAACTTGATCAGCCAGATCGTTCACCCGCTGATTGATTCTTCGTTCCGGAACAGCGCTGGCGAGAAGAAAGCGCTCGAATTTTTCCAGAGCAGGACAGATTTACAGAGGGAAGCTCTTGATCGTGCAAAGACCGAGTTTGAAAAGTACCACGTCGAGGCTCAAAACCTCCTAATTTCTTACATCGACATCCTGGATAAGAGTCTCCTCGACACCCAGACGCAGAAGGAAATCGCGTTGCAGCAGCAGGCGCAGTATCAGGAGCAGGCGAAAGCTCAGGAGCAGAGGATCGATGTCGAGACAAAGAAAGCTACCGCCGACAAGCAGCCCGACGTGGTCGCATCAAAACTGCAGATCACAATAAACCAGAACCTTGCGCTGGCTCAGATTGAACAGGCGAAGGGAATCAGCGTCTCGACGAGTACTCAGGCGGATGGACAGTCTGAAGCAATCCGAAAAGTTGGACAAGCTCAGGCAGATGCGTACCTCGCCCAGGTCAAATCTTTAGGGCAGAGCAATGTTGCCATGGTGAATCTCATGGACCGAGTGAGGGATGGGAAAATCCAGATCACGCCGGAGACTCTCGTAGTTTCAGGTGGAAGGGACGGAGATACGGCATCTTCCACGCTATTTTCGGCGTACCTTGCAACCCTTCTACAGAAAGGATCAGCGCAACCGGAATCATTCAATAATGGAGGCAACGCAGAACCAATGGTGGTAAAGAATCCACCCGACGGTTCCCCGTCAACCATAACGTATCCTTCGGTAAATACAAATAAAATGTCGAAGGGAAGTACGCAGCAGCAGTAGGCGGGACCGTGATGCGCAGATCAAGTTCTCGGTCAGCGATCGGTCACCTAGTTTATGCGCTAGTGGTAGTTGGGATTGTGATCATTATCATACTCGTTACAGTGATCTTGACCCGAAATAACCAGCTATCGACCCAGGCGCAGGCTGAAGTGACGTACTTCAACAACCAGCCGACGATTCCGACCCAGTCTTGCACGAATCTCGTCGTAAACTACCAGAGGGCCTCTCAGGACTCTTCGACGTACTCTCAGTTTGTGCCGTCAAACTTTTTCCAGAATCTTTCAAACCAGTACCTGACAGAAATAAACGCGAAGACCTGTCCCTCGAGCTAGTTGAATCAGGTCGCCATACTTTACTCGCTTTTGCACGTCTTGAAGCAGGCGATTAGTCCTCAGGATAACCATTAAACGACTACAGGATTAGTCGATTCTCCTAACTGAAATTCTCTAGAATTTCCATCTTTTCCCACGAGGATCATAATCGCCACGTGAAAGATGGAATCAAGAGATCAAGCTAGTAATCAAACTTCGGAGCTTCGAGAACAAACGGACGACCAGAAGGAGTCTACAGGAAGTGCGGTTACCGGTAGATCCGTTGCAGCGCTTATCGCTGCGCGAGCCGTATACGCCTTAAACTGGCTTAATGTCGGCGCGCTCTATTCGCTGATGCAATCCGACCTGAAAGGCGGAGTTTCTGGTCTGGGGACGCTCACCTCAAGTTTCTTTTTGGGAATCGGGTTATTCCAAGTTCCCGGCGGAATTCTTGCTGCAAAGTGGGGACCGAAAAAGGTAGTCGTGATCGGCATTATGCTTTCATCGGTTTCCGCCGGTGCCGTTGCCCTGACTTCAGAAATATTCGAAGCCTCGGTCCTTCGGTTCCTCGCTGGCGTTGGAATGGCATTCGTATTTTCCCCATCGATAGTCATAGTTGCAAGTTACCTCGGACAGCACAGATCAGGCGCCAATGTGGGATTATTCAACTCTGCGTTCAGCGTCGGAGGAATTGCGGGATTGTTTGGGTGGACGGTGATAGCGTCGGTTACGGGATGGAGAGCGAGTATTGAGCTCAGCGGTGCAATCGGGATTATCAGCGGAATTCTCGTGATATTGCTAGTGCCCGACGAGCATGTTCTTTCTTTCAAGGTCGAGCGAACCAAGCTAGTATCGATAATCAAAGACAAAAGATTGATCCTTCTCGGACTCGGCACACTCAGCCTGACAATTGGGAACAACCTGATTGCGGCTTTCATGACATACTATCTCCATAACAGTCTTGGTGTGGGCCTTTTGCTCGCTTCTTCCGTTACGGCGCTGATGATCTTGATGCCTTTGTTCTCCGCCCTAATCGGTGGGAGAGAGTACGACAGGATGAAAAAACCAAGACTTTTGATGCTTACAGCGGATCTTGGCATGGCTGGAGCTCTGGTAATCTGCTCGATTAGAAGTCTCTATGCGGCTGTCATCGGTACGGTTTTTGCCGGAATTGTTTTCGGAGTCGGCCTCACAACTGCTTTCGCGGCAGCCAAGGATCTCAATAAAGAGCCGAAGCAGTACGACACGCTTGCTATATCCTGGGTGAACTGCTTGTCGCTATTTGGTAATTTTGGACCGCCGCTAGTCTTTTCGTATCTCGCTGTGACACTTGGTTACTCGGCAGCCTGGCTTGGAGGTTCGGGCATGGTCGTTCTGCTTTTGATTTCTCTGCTATTCATGTCAGAGGGAATCGTGAGAAAGCCCTCCTCGTAGTTCGCGGTTCAGTCAAACTTTGGCAAGCTTAAAGTCACCTGTGCTGCGTTTTGTCGGATCATGACAGGCAACGTGCAACTTGGCGTGGATGTTTCCCTCTCGCCCTTAGATGCATTCGATGTGTTTGTTGATGAGCTAAGCCTTGCTCTGGACAAACGAGGAATGAAATTTGATCCACTGGAAGGCGGCAGCGTCAGAGAAGGAAACTATGTTGTTGGCTTTGTTGAGGAATGGAAGCCCGGAACTAGTCTCTCTATGCTGTGGCACCCAAAAAACTGGGAGGATAACACGGAGAATAAATTGAGTGTCACTTTTACTGCTACAACCGGTGGAACGCGCATCACGATTGAAAGCCAGGATTGGGGTCGAGTACTCAGGGATGACAAGACTGAGCTGCTCGGGTGGTTTACAAGTGAGATAGCTGCACAATTGTTCTTGGCTTCTTCACCAAACCGGCTGGGTGACTGGATCACTGACAGAAATGCTCGCAGTCCTTCCGGAGCGCGATCCCGGCAAACTTATAGGAATCCCACGTATCACATGCCCAATTTTCTTGCCATTTTGGAACTCCTTTCACTTGGGCCGGATGACTATCTCCTAGAGGTAGGATGTGGCGGAGGAGCATTTCTCAAAGCAGCTTTGAAGACTGGTTGCAGGGCTGCAGCCATTGACCATAGCGCAGATATGATCAGACTTGCTACCGAAGAAAATCGCGATGCGATCTCCAAGCACCGACTTTCGCTCACAAAATCAGAAGCCGATTCAATTCCGTACCCACATGATACTTTTACCTGCGCCGTCATGACAGGCGTACTTGCATTTCTACCTGATGCATTGGTCACGTTTAGAGAAATATCCAGAGTCCTAAAGAGAGGAGGCAGGTTCGTAGCTTTTACGAGCACAAAAGAACTCAAGGGAACCCCCGCGACGCCGGAGCCAATTGCAAGCCGCGTCCACTTTTACGAGGATGGCGAACTCGAAAGTATGTTAGGGCAGGCTGGTTTCTCTTCTGTTAGAATAGAACACCGTTCCTTCTACGATTATGCCAAGAGAGCAGGCGTCCCTGAAACAGATCTTCAACTGTTCAGGGGAACGACAGGATCTCAACTGATAGTTGCCCAAAAAGATTGAGCGGCAATTTTTCTTCAATCAGTGTTGGACAAGTTGTGCCCTAACTGGACAACGCAGAAAAGATTTTCGTCGGGATCCTTCAATACAACGAAATCTTCCTCGGGATCGTATTCCTGGGGGTGACGAGTTGCTCCCAACTTTAACAGACGGTTAACCTCGCCGGTCTGATCCTTGGTATAAAGGTCAAAGTGCAGCCAATTTCTTCCAAGAAGTTTTTCCGACTGCTGGACCTGGTTCAATGATACGCTTGTATTTCGCTTATCGGGATCTTCGAGCACGACCCATCCACCTTGGGCGGGTTGCCTTGGAGTATAGTGCAAAGCTTCCTGCCAGAATGACAGCATGTCGTCAAAATTGACGCAATCGATTACGACGGAGCCGATCTTCAGTCCGGAACGCTCAGACAATCTGTTTCATCTTGGTCTTTACACATTCTTTTATTTTCTACGACCTGCAAGGCTTGCATTTCTGATCAAAGATAACCCGATTGACTGAATGAACGTATTTCGTCTTTTTTGTATCCGATCGATTTCAGGATTGATTCATTGTCCTGACCAACCTTCGGAGCAAGTAAGGTGATTTTCTTTCTGGCTTTGTTAGCAACGCCATTTGGGGACAATGCCACTCTTACCACGTCATTTTTACCATCGAACAAGTTGTGCGTCTCCATTAAGACTCCGAGATTTCGCAGTTCAACGTCATTGTAGACTTCATCAATTGATCTAACTTCGGCACAGGGAACTGATGAGCTCAATTTTTCCAAAAGTTCATCGCGATCCAATTTTAAGACAGCTTCTTGAACCGCGCCTTCGGTCTCTACTCTATGACTGATTCGGTAATTCATTTCATCATAACTGGGATCCAGTTTCAGATCCAGTATGGAAGATAATTTCTTCCATTGTTGGTCGCTGAGTGTTGCGATGAGTACCCGCTGATCGTCTCTCGTTTTGAACACCTTGTGCGGCGAATAGCCAGCGTGACCCGAGCCTAACCTCTTCGGTAATTTCCCAGTCATGCCAAAATAGGTCAGCCAGTAGCCGTTCCAGTATACTGCCATATCGAGCAATGATATTTCTACGAACTTTCCTAACTTCTTCTTTAATTTATTTCGCTCCAAGATTCCGCAAAGAACCTGGATCGCCCCGTAGGCTGCCGCTCCCAGATCTACCGAGGGATTTCCTACCCTTACCGGTTCGCCATTTGAGTTGCCCGTCAGCGACATCATGCCGCTCAAGGCCTGAGCTACCGCGTCAAAGGCAGGTTTCTCGTAATACCTGCTCTTCGAGGAAAAGCCCTTGATTGAACAGTAGATGAGACCAGGATTGAATCTTCGAAGCGAATCGTAAGAAAATCCCAAGCGGCTGGAAACGTCCGGGCCCATGTTTTCTAAGAAAACATCAACTTTTTTCCTTGCAATTAGGCGGTGGAGAATTTCCTGTCCGGCTTTTGTTTTCAGGTTCAGTGAGAGGCTTTTCTTTCCAAGATTGTAATTCAGAAAGCCCCAAGGGCTGACTGTCCTTGATGGGTCGCCGATTCCGGGCTGTTCGATCTTTATGACGTCAGCTCCGAGTTCCCCCAGCAGAGATCCCATCGCAGGTCCTGCGACAAGAGAGGACACTTCAACAACAGTAATACCGTCGAGAGGAAACACCAATTTTTGATGGACTATCTCGCTAATCGCAAAAGAGAAGGCTACCTTCAACTTCGATTTAGAAACTAATTTATCATTTTTTATCGCCCAGAGAAAATCGCGACGTCAGTGAACTTTGAGTTAACCGAAGAGCAGGAGCTCATCAGAAAGAAAATCAGAGATTTTTGCGAGACCAGATATCCAAATAGCCACTGGAGAGACCTCGACCGGAGAAAAGAATACCCAGAAGAGTTCGTCAGGGATCTGACGACCGAGGGATTTCTTTCGTGTCTAATTCCGCAGGAATACGGAGGCTCTGGACTCGGCATTCTCGAAGCAAGCATCATACTTGAGGAAATCAATCACTCGGGAGGAAACAGCGCAGCATGTCACGCGCAGATATACACCATGGGTGCCGTCCTGCGGCATGGAAGTGAAGAGCAAAAAAGGCGCTACCTGCCGAAGATAGCGAAAGGCGACCTGAGACTACAATCATTTGCAATTACAGAGCCTCAGGCTGGAATCGACACGACAAGAATTCAAACGCTTGCGACGCGCAGTGATGACGGATACGTGATCAACGGACACAAGGTGTTCACCTCCCGGCTCCAGCACTCGGATCTCATGCTTCTTCTGGCACGGACGACTCCATACGAGCAGGTCGAGAAAAAGACGGATGGAATGAGCATCTTCCTTGTTGACCTGCACAAAAACTCTCAAGGGATAAGATTCAATCCGATCGAAACAATGCTCAATCACGAAACAAACGAGCTCTTCATGGAAAATCTAATCGTCCCACGCGAGAATCTTATCGGAAAAGAGGGCGACGGATTCAGGTATATTCTGGACAGCATTAATGCGGAAAGAATTCTAATCGCATCCGAGTGCATCGGAGACGCGATGTTTTGCCTCCAGAGAGCGGTCGAATATGCGAAATCTAGGATAGTCTTTGACCGACCCATCGGAAAAAATCAGGGTGTTCAGTTTCCTCTAGCTTCTGTGTATGCAAAAATTCAGGCTGCTGATCTCATGCGGTACAAGGCAGCAAGCCTGTTTGATCTAGGAAAGCCATGTGGAAACGAGGCAAATCTCGCGAAACTGCTTTCGTCGGAAGCTTCGGTGGAAGCTGCAAATGTCGCAATGACGACTCTTGGAGGATATGGCATGACAAAGGATGCCGATGTTGAAAGGAAGCTCAGGGAATCAAGGTTGTTTGTCGTCGCGCCGATTCCAAACAATATGATTTTGAGCTACATTGCTGAACATATTCTCTCGCTTCCGAGATCGTACTAGAACATGTTTAGAGCATTCAAGATCCTGGGATTTGCTTTCAAGCTACTGTCGAAGGCGTCGCGCCCGTAAATTTCTCCAGCTGGAGATCAAGAAGAGCCGGTCTTCCTTTCCGAACCAAATCAATCGCAACTGGAAGCTCCCTCTCAAATTCTTCGACATTGTATATTGTCCTGGATTCCACCCCGAACCCCCGCGCGATTGAAGAGAAGTCTATCTTTGGTTTGTCAACATCCAAGAATTCAAAATCCCCTGCATCTCTTGCCCAGTGCTGTGAAGAATCTCTGATCGGATGCCACTCTGCGGCCCAGCATGCGTTGTTCAAGATTACATAGAGAACTCCGATTCCGTAGTGGGCGCAGGTCCACAGAGCCGAGTCGATATTCCCAAAGATTGCGTCCCCGTCGCCGGTTGTGCAGATGACGACTTTATCAGAGCTGGATATTTTCCCGGTCTTGTACGAGCCCATGTCAGTGACATCAACGTATTTTCTCTGCGCAAGTGCAACACCATACGCCATTCCGAGAGCAGGTCCTAGATGGCCGCTCGGATTTCCAAAGTAAGAACCGGGCCTGTTTATTTCAACGGTTTTGAGAAGCGTTTCCCAGGAGGAAGCAGCCGCATTCACCCACGATACGTCGTCAGTAATTTGTTTGTTGAGCACGTATCCAATCGACCAGTTGTCGAGCTTTCCAACTTCATAGCTCTGCTTTGCTTTCTTCCTCCACTTCTGGATCATCTCATCGTGGCTTTCTCCCAGTTTTGCCAGTCTTTCGTGGATTCTTTCTTTTTGAGATCCTGACAATCTTGAGCTTCCGGCACGAATGAGTTTCCGGAGCGTCGGATTTGAATCGCAGACTGCCCTAATTGTTGCTGGGACGAGTGAAGCTCCATAGTCGCCTCCAGCGTAAACGTCTTGCCTGTGCAGTGGGTCGCTTGTAATGTCGATGACGTCAACTTGACCCCTGAAAGTCTGGTGAGCCAATAGTCCCATTTCAAGTGCAACAACGAGGTCAGTTTGGGATGGAATTTCCGGTTCTGTGTAGCGGCTCAGGAACCCCTGATGTAGACGATCTGAAATTGGGTAACTCATGAAGAACCTGCGTTCCATTACACCGATCCCGAATAGATTGGCGAAATCAATCAGTGAGTTCACCGCTTCGGGATGCCTGCCTAAAACGGAGGTTACGAGTACAGGATTGTCATTGCTCAGAATTTCGTCAACTATTTTTTCAACTGTATCGTCGTCAGGGACTCTCGGAGATGTCCTTGGCTCTCCGCTGGTGTTAGCTGTCCAGCCTTTCTGCACGGTCTGCGCCATCAGGTCCTGTCTCAGGGTAACGTAAACCGGAGCTTGGTGTTCGGAGAGTGTTTCGAAAAACGCTTTTTCAATATCGTCGGGCATTGACTCTAGAGAATTTACCTGTGCCAGCCACTTTACCCAGGGCATGACAATAATCGGCTGGTAAATGCTGTAGTGCAGTTCTGGCGCGCCGGTTTCAATTGGAACGCCGGGCACGTTAGCTGATGCAAAGATCAGAGTAGGCGAAGAGTTCATGAACGCCCCGAATACTGCGCCAATTGCGTTCTGGGTTCCGACCATACGGTCTATCAATGCTACACCTTCACGACCGGAGGCAAGTGCATAACCGGTCGCCGCGCTTACCGTTGTGAACTCGTGCAGTCCCTGTATCCACTTTGGTGGTTTTTCAACAACCATCGCATCTTGGATATCCGGCATCCCAGCACCCGTGGTTCCAAAAACGAAATTAACGCCCTTGAGCTGTAACAATCTAACGAACCATTGCCCGCCGGTCTTGACGTTGAGCTCTCTTTTTTTCAGGCCTCCCTCCCCAGAAAGATGATCCCGCGTACTTTTGTCTGTTGCTGAATTCATTTTATCCCGGCTGATAATCGAAGCTGTTGAACGAGGCGAATCAATCTCTTGATGTAGCTTTGGTTCGAATTTTATTTCTAAGCCATAAAAAACAATTATTGTATATGAATTTATTAGCGCGAGCTACTTCCATTTCTGATTGGATTTCCTGACCATGAAAGCGCGCTCAAATTCCATAATCAGCGCGTCATTTTGATTGAAACCCTTTGTCCTTACTGTTACGATTCCCATGGTCGGATGCGATTTCGACTCTCTTTTTTCAACCACTTCAGATCTTGAATGAATGGTATCTCCTGCGAAAGTAGGATGCATGACTTTCCAGTTAGTCATTCCAAGCATGATTCCATTCTTGCTCGTATCACCGACGCTTAGACCAAATACGAGTGACAGAACAAACAGAGAGTTTACAACCAGTCTCCCTTCGAACGGAGGATCAGAAAAATTCTGTTTAACGTACTCCTGGTTAAAGTGAATTTGGTTTGAGTTGCAGGTGAGCAGGGTGAACCAGATATTGTCGGTGTCTGTAATCGTGCGGCCGCCAGAGTGGTTTAATGCTTGACCGATCTTGAAGTCATCGTAAAATGGACCTTCCTCAAACTGGTTATCGAGTGAGCCGGACATACCTATACGGTCTACGCTGAACGCTTTGATTTATCAGGTTGTCTTTGTCAGAGTATTGTTAGCAGCTGGTTTGACAGGAACTCCTCTGTCAGCAAATGGCGATAACATTTGAGATAAAGACGGCAAGAACGAAGGCGTTTGTGAGGTGGACTACGACGACGACATCGGAGGAAAACGCAAGTAGTCCCAGAACTCCCTGAATGATAAAATCTACAATGGTAAGTATCGAGACGATGAAAATACTTGATTTACGGCCGTAGGTTCTGAAAATTAGGGCAGTTGTAATGAGAAGGACGACGAAAGTAATGATTCCCCAAACTATGTGATACCCGATTGGGAAATTCAAAAGAACGGAACTCCCTCCAAGTATTACCTGGACGAAAAGCATTCCACCCACTACGTTGGCCATAATCCTTGCAGGCCCCAAAAGCTATCCCTCTTTTTTCTCGATATGATGCAGGGAAATTAAGTTATTCGTTTTGTGAAGAAAATCTAGAGCAATCTCTTCGAAGATTCTCGCTAGCCTCACATTTTTTCTCAGATTTCTTGCTTATGGGAGGGGAAAATAATTCTTCCCCAGATCACATTTTAATTGGGAGGAGAGTGACAGCATCACGGCACAACAGGCTTTAATTGTGCAATTGGTAACGCCATCCCGGGTTATCTTTTGGAATACGTCCGACTCGGATCTACAGGAATGAAAGTTTCTCGAATCTGCCTTGGTGTGATGTCGTTTGGAAACTCCGCGGAATGGATGATCGAGATCGAAGCGGCAAAGCCAATCATGAAACGCGCTCTAGATCTAGGGATTAATTTCTTCGACACGGCCAACGTGTACTCAAATGGAAGGTCGGAAGAAATTACAGGTGAATTGTTGAAGGGAGTTCGCGACGAGGTGGTGATTGCGACAAAGGTAAGAGGAAATGTGGGACCCGGTGTGAACGACTCTGGGTTATCGAGATACCACATCATGAAAGAGATTGACAAATCCCTAAAGAGACTCCAGACCGACCGAGTCGATCTATACCAGATCCACCGGCTGGACTTTGAGACGCCGATTGAGGAGACACTCGTCGCCCTGGACGATCTGGTACACGAAGGAAAGGTGAACTATATCGGCGCATCCAGCATGTTCGCGTGGCAGTTTGTAAAATCTCTTTTCACAAGCGATCTTCTCGGAATTTCGAGGTTCGTCTCTATGCAAAACCACTACAGCCTTGCGTACAGGGAAGAGGAAAGGGAGATGATACCACTGTGCAAGGACCAGAATATTGGAATCATACCATTCAGTCCGCTGGCGAGAGGGTTTCTCAGCGGCAAGTACAAGCGAGGGGACGTCCCCAATACAGCGAGAGCCAGATCGGATCAATTGCTTCCGGAGAGGTTTTTCCGCCCGGAAGATTTCGACGTGGTTGAAAGAACCGTGGTTATTGCAAAGGAGAAAGGCGTGACTCCGTCCGAGGTCGCTCTCGCGTGGCTGTTCCACAGAGGAATTACTGCGCCAATAATCGGGGCAACGAAGGTTGAGCACATTGAAGAAGCGGTTGCCTCTATTGAATTGAAACTATCATCTGACGAGATGAAGCGACTTGAGGAGCCGTACAAGCTGCATCCAATAATTGGACACACTTAGTATATAGAAGCCGGTCTTCGTGGATCATCCTATTAGGTTTCATTCAAGGCATGAAACCGGTTAGAACGGCAATGATCAGCGAGATTGCAATTACCGTCATAATTCCCACTGATGAGAACAACATCAGGTGCTTTCTCATCATTGGTGACAAGTGCAAATCGGTTTCGAGTTCGGAAAACCGGAATTTGAAGATGCGCTTCCTTCAAAACTGAAGGAAGAATCTGGAATGGAAATCTGAAAAATGTTTGAAGCGCGGCGGTAACCCTAACGCCTCGAAAGATATTTTCTTAATGAGTTAGATGAAAAACTCTCTCAAGTTTTTCCCATCCTCGACATAGACCTTGAGACAGCAGAGCATTTGCATCCAGCCTGCACAGTGGTGATATGATTCATCTAAAGCCTCTTCGTTTTCTTTCCAGCCAGATTCGGAAATTTTTAACAAAGTAGAATTCTCGTCAAGCCTCTCGAATGTCATCTCAACTCGCAGTTTCTTGCTTGTCTTTGTGTTTTCCCATTCAAACAGAATTCTCTTATCCTTTGAGACTTCTCTCACATATACTGGATAGGCGCCAGGGAACTCGGAAAATTCCCACATTACCGTGGTCCCTTCATCCAGCGGACCAGTTGCGCGGGCCCTTGCAAAGTACACGCTCAATTTTTTCGGGTTGTAAATGGCGTCAAAGACCTCACCAACCGGCTTCTTGATCTTCGCCTGAACTTGAAACCGTAGTTCCATATTATTCTCTTCGGTTCCGCGAAATCAGAAAAAGAATTCTCTCAGATTTCTTCCGTCCTCTACGTACATCTTTAGTGAACAGAGCATCTGCATCCATCCACTGCAGTGGCTGTATGATTCGTCCAGCGACTGTTGATTTTCCTTGAATCCGGAACAAGAGATTTTGACGAGTGTTGAATGATCGTCAAGCGGCTCAAAGCTAAACTCGACTGAAACGGGGCTGGTTCCCGGAAGCGACCACTCGAAAGCAATCGTTCTATTTTGGATTACATCTGTAATGTTAACAGGGAAATTTCCGGGAAACTCTGCGAATTTCCAGATGATGGATTTTCCCCTGTCCATAGAGCCACTTGAACCGCCATTTGTAAAGTACGCACTCAACTTTGCGGAATCATGGACTGCTTCAAAAACTTCGCTGACTGACTTTCTGATTTTCGCCTGTACCTGAAACCTTAATTCCAAGTTAGATGGCATACGGGTCTTGACTGCTTTCGTAATATGTTATATAAAGATAACATTTCCAAAAGGGATCGAACTCACGACCTAGTCCTGAGAGCACTCTGCAGCTCAAAGAGGCGAAAAATGCTCGATCTCTTGAAAGACAAACCCAGAACCACTGGAGAATTGTGCGACTACTTCAAAGAGCTTGACCGGTGTACGGTGATGCTACATCTCGATGTTCTTACGAAAGCTGACTTGGTCATAGTAAAGCGAGAGGGACGCAATCGTTGGAATTACATCAACCCGCTGCCAATCAAGGAACTATACGACCGGTGGATCAGCGGATATGCCACCGGTGCAATCGACCTGCTAGCTCGAATGAAAATGGAAATCGAAAAGTGAGTTCTTACTCTTCGATTCTCAAAGAGGATCTCAGCCTGTTATGCAAGCCTTCACGACATCGATAGTCCGCGCAAACCATACGTCATCGTGTAATTTCAAATGCTCAATCAATTTCTCAAGGACAAGCATTCTGTGTCCTCGCCCGGTAACCTGCGGGTGGAAAGCCATGCTGTAAACTCCTCCAGGAACATTTGCCCGCATGTAATCGAAATCTCCGATCCAGTTTTCCAGCGCATCCGAACCGGATCTCAAGCCGGATCCCGGATAACCGGGGATGTGCTCAAAGTAGGGAAAGTCATCCAAGTTCCACGCGACCGGAACTTCGATAAGCGAGCTCTGCTTTCCGAACCTGTAATTTCCCCGCACGTAGCTGTCTCCCACACGTATTTTGTATGGAAGATAGTCGTTGGCCATCATGCTAGAATCGTAAAGAAATCCCTCGCTAAGGAGTATTTTCATTGTGTCCCAGCCGGGCTTCCACGCCGGAGCCCGGTAGCCCAGAGGTCTTTCTCCAATCAGATCCTCCAGGATATCAACTCCCTTTTTGATGATCTTCCGCTCTTGCGCCAGCGTAAGATCAAACGGAACTTCGTGGAGATAATTGTGATGAGCTACTTCGTGTCCCCGCTTGTGAATTTCCAAGACAAGATCGGGATAGACTTCGGCCGTGTGTCCAGGAACAAAGAAAGTACCTTTGATCTGGTGCTTGTCTAAGAGATCGAGGATCCTTGCAACTCCAACCGCGCCGAACTCTCCACGAGAAACTTCCGTCGGGGTTACCTGCTTGAACGACCCGATCCGGAGCGAAATCGCGTCAAAGTCAAATGAGAGACAGACTGCAAATTTCTTGTTCTCAGGCATCTGAACGGCAAGAGTGGATAATGTCAAATTGAACTGAGAATGCTTGAGAACGAGATTTAAGTTTGAATGAAGATCTAAATGGATATTCGTTTACATCTTTCCGAGTTGACGAATATTCCAAAGTGACTTCTTACGGCAATACCAAGAATCTCGGTTCGGTTTCGGCTCGCTATTTTAGGGCGTGAATCTTTTATTGGCTTGCAGAAACGGGTGCCCTTCTTGTTTCTGCAAGAAGCTCTGACACTTTATTTTCCATTTCCTCGTAATTACCCTCCCCAACATGCTCGTAGCGGATTTTACCCTCTGCGTCTATGATCGCCTGTCGTGGCCAGTAGTGGTTTCCGTAGAGCTTCCAGGTGGTATTGCCAGAATCGAGTGCAATAGGATATTCCAGGTCGAACCCGATCACCGCTTTTCGAACGTTTTCCGGATTTCTCTCGTAGGGAAACTCTGGTGTGTGCACGCCGATCATGACAAAATTTCCATCCGAGGAAAAACGTTGGTACAGCCGTCGAAAGTGTGGTCTTGTGTTTATGCAGTTGACGCAGCCGTACGTCCAGAAATCAAGGAATACTACCTTGCCTACCATCTCCTTGAGAGTAAGGGGCTTTGAATTAATCCAGCCCTGAATATCCTGAAATTCCGGGGCAATCTTATCATTGCGCTTCATTCGAAAATTCACTTTCGCTAGTACGTTGGAGAAAGAAATGTCCTAAATAGGTTTGTTCAAAATCTGTTCGCTCTTTATTCAGGATGTTCTCGAAACGTTGCTAAAGGCAAAACTAAGAAAATCCAAATTCATCTCATCTTGGATCATGTTTCATGCAAATTACCAAGCGTGTTTGACTGAAATTATCGGTCTAGTATTTGTTATCGGCGAAGCATTAAACCGAGTGTCTGCTCAAAGCTCGATGATCTTTACTCCTAACTTTGCCGCTATCTTTGTTTGATCATCGTCGAGCGACATCAGATAGCTTCCTGTCTTCTTCGCGAGGGATATGAATAGAGTGTCATAAACGGTCATTCTTGTTTCTCTTGCAAGATCAAACGCCTCCTTGATCGATTCGAACTGCGGTATGATTTTCAGATTGATTCTGGCAAGCTGGAGAGCTAACTCAAGAGCTTTTTTCGCGTTTTCGCCATCGACAAGTCCTCTTCTATTAGCGATCAGGACTGCGTTTGCAGATTCGGTTATTATTATGTCAGAGCTGATTGCCGCCCCGTTTCAGTATTTCCGAAATTTTTTCGATATTATGCTCTATAGAATTACTAAATAAACGAATTAATAGACCTCGTTCTGACCCAAGAGCGCCAAACGGGATGGTCTGCTCCCAATTCTGTCCAATTCACCAAGTTCAATGCGATATACACGATCACGATACGAAAAATGTTTGGTCGGCTCATCGACATCGTCCAGAGGGCGGTTCAGGAACTTTCGTTTGGGTTTGGGATAACACACACGGAGAGACGAGGAGAGCTAGCGTTTGGACTATGCTAAGTTCTCCAGCGGTTGAGACTCACAAGTATTGCAGAGTTTGCGGAAATCTGGTGAATTTCAAAGATCAGTTTTGCCATAAATGCGGAAATAAGTTTAGTTGAGAGGATAAGTTCATGCGTCTAGGTGTAGTCTATCTTGGAATTGGAATGATAGTAATAGGAATTGTGTTTTCGGCCACTTTGATAGGAGCGCTATTTGGGATTCCGCTTGGATTTCTCGGCTTCATAGTGCTAATTGTAGGACTTGTTATTTCTGATGGAAGTGTGCAACAACCGCAAACGGGTTTCGCGCCTCAGAATCAGTATCGGATTATTCCTCAACAAGTAGCTGTTCCGTCGCCCAATCAAACTCTATCTGCTGATTCAAAGTTCTGTGATTCTTGCCGGTCTCGTATTCCAAACTCGTATGAATTTTGCAATGTTTGTGGCCGAAAACAGCAAACCTATTCGACCACCTCAGTATCTGCACAGCAAACCGAATCGAAATTCTGTGCCAGTTGTGGAACCAAAATGCCAAACGTTTCAGTCTTCTGCCCTAATTGCGGAGTGAGTCAGAACTAATAACGTTGTTTGTTTCGCATGACAACGCAATTAATCCAGTGTCCGAAGTGCGCATACAAAGCGCCTGATCAAGAAGATTTGCAAAGACATCTGACAGACCGATTAGGGCACGGAAAGATAAGCCATTCAGAAAGTAATCTTACCAAAGATGAACGGGAAATTAAGGAACAAGAGGAAACACTCAGCCGTTTGCACCAGCGCCAAAAGGACATGTTATACAAATCTACCGAAAGTCATGTTTTCAGCGGAGACAAAAAGAGACTCGTGCATCTTCAGCAAGCTGAGATTATGGCAAACGTCGAAGCAAATGAACGCCGCAAACTTACTGAACTTCTAGCGCGGCGTGAGCAAAAATTGGAAGCGGAAGCGAAAGGACGACAAAAGGAATACGAACAGGCTGACACAGAAAAACGCAGGTCGATGCATAACGAAAGATTAGCGATTGAACACGCTCACTTCTTAGCAAAGCAAAGATGCCCCAATTGTGGTGCCCCTTTCGGGACTACCGAAAAATGCCCGTATTGTGGCGCTAGATTAAGTTAGAGGGTAGGGCACGTTGAATTTTCCGAGTTCGCCTATTCCGATTGCTCGCGCTTCCATAGGCACCAATTGGCGAATGTTATCTGGAAACGTGCACTGTTTATCCGAAATCTCATCACCAGGACCACGCATCATTTTTCTTCCGCCTGCCGATCTCCTCCTCCAGCGCTCCGATTTTTCTCTTGATGGTTGCCAGCTCATCCAGCACGCGCTCTCTGTCCTCGCTTCCTTCGGGATCTATACGTTCTTCTTCATTCAGGATCTTCAGCCGCGAGTACGATTTCGACAGTTCGGTAGTAAGTTGGTGATCTTCGCGATTTCGAAGGCTCTCGGCGTACATCTCGATAGAATCATCATCAGTTTCCATTCTAGTCTCTGAAGAGCAGGGTACTGATTTAATCCTGACTATCACGAGGATATTTTCTAAAATAGTCATGCGGTGAAAGTTTCAGCGAAATGGGAAACAAGCTCCTGCTCTCGACTTTTGAAATGGACGAGGACGCGAAATCGCGCTTGATTGAATCCCTTCCTGATGGCTGGGAGTACAGGACCGACAAGGAAGTCGGGGGTGATGAGCTTCCGGCCGTAGAAATTCTCTTGCTGCAAGGACCGCTTCCAAAAGACAAGCTCCCCTTGATGACAAATCTCCGACTGATCCAGAGCTTCTCGGCCGGCGTGGATCACGTTGACTTTGGAATTATCCCGCAGAACGTGATCGTGTGCTCGAATGGCGGTGCTTTTGGCGGTCCAATAGGGGAATTTGTTTTCGGCGCCGTGATAAGTCTGGGACGAAATCTTTTCCTGCATGACAAAGATATGCGCGAAGGAAAATTTGTGAAAACACCACAGGGCATTTACCTGAAGGGGAGGACGATTGGTATACTCGGAACAGGCGGGATCGGCCAGAACGTCGCGCGTCTTGCAAAGTCATTTGGCATGACAACGGCAGGTGTCAACACGTCGGGTCAAACTGCGCCTAACTTTGACGAGGTTACAACCGTGGATAATCTCAATCCCGTCTTACAAAAGTCAGACGTGATCGTGGTTGCCGTGCCGCTGACCATGAAAACGAGAAATCTCCTAGGAAAAGAAGAGTTCCTGCACATGAAACCCGACTGCATCATCGTGAATGTCGCGCGCGGTGCCATAATCAGTCAAGAAGCTCTTTACAATTTCCTCCGCGATCACCCTGAAGCAAAAGCCGCTATTGACGTTTGGTGGCGGTACCCGAATCTAGGTGAAGAAACTGTCGTCCAAGATTATCCGATCTCTTCGCTGCCGAATGTGTTATCGTCGCCGCATAACTCCGACGGTGTTGAAGGACAGTTGAAGCAGGGCTCAGACCGCGCGGTCGAAAATATCATCCGGTATTTCTATAACGAACCATTGAAAGGAATCGTTAACCGCGAAGATTACATCGACGTGAAAAAGTAACAAGACTTCTGTCTGATCGAACTTGCAATAGAGCGATTCTCGCTACACGTATTATTAATACTTGAGATTTATAGCCAAAAAAGCCCTCGACTTTTACCGAATTGGCCGCAGAACAGAGGGGAATCGTCGGCTACTTCAAATCACACCCAATTCTCCTGCTGCTCATCTTAACCCCGGGTATTCCGGAGTACCTTACTGGCTCGAGCGCGCTAAACAACATCATACTGAACCCACCGCTTTTTTTGTTCGAGCTCGTGGCTAATCTCTGTCTTTACGGTCCGGGCGTCCTTTTGATTCGCGAGGCAAAGGTACGCTGGCATAAAGGCTGGGCAACAGTTCTCTTGCTTGGGGCCGCGTACGGAATACTTGAAGAGGGGATCGCCCTCAGCACGCTGTATAATTCGCATGCGGGTCCAGTTGGACAGCTTGGGTTTTACGGGCACTGGCTCGGCGTAAACTGGATCTGGACAGTGGCGATTGTTGTCGTCCACATGATATACAGCATCTCGCTCCCGATCCTCTTGCTCGGACTCGCTCTGCCTGAGACGAACGGCAAGAGCCTTTTGAAAACAGACAGATCAATTGCGTGGACTTTTGGAATCCTGACCTTCGACGTTTTCTCTCTACTCCTTGTCATCCGATTTGGCGAGCACTTCTGGATGGGTACGCCTGTGTTTCTCGGCAGCCTTGCTGCAATTGGTTTGTTCATCTATCTGGCACGCAAGGCGCCAGCAAATGTTCTAATTCCCAAGAAAGTGAAACCAACAATACGGCCTCCGGGGATGGGCGTAATCGGCGCGCTGTTTTATCCCACAGTGCTCATAGTCGAATTTGTGGGAAGGGGCGCGAAGCTCCCGCCGGCTGGAGACTTTGTCCTCGTAATTCTAGACCAAGCACTATACCTTGCTTTGGTTCTGAGAGTAATCAGCCGATCGAACAACGAGAGACATTTAGTCGCATTTGCGGCAGGTCTCCTAGTCCCCATAGGTCTCTTTGGCTATGTGTCAGAGATCAAGCTGCCGCTCTCGCTTCTCGCCGTCGCTATAGCGGTTGCTTTGCTCTGGATGCTCTGGAGAAAATACCCCAAGAGTAATCAAACAGTTGAGGATCCGAGAGTGGATCCTCCTCTCTTGCAATAGTTTGCAAGGTTACCCAAGAAATAGTTCCAGCCCATCTCTGCATCTTTTGAAAACTGCGTCCCGACTCCCGAATGGATCAATGTAACACGGGTCTTTCCTTCCGGTAGCGCATCAAGAATCCAGGTAACGACCGCGCCAGAGATCCTTCTGACGTGATCGGGCGTCTCAGCATCCCAGGTGTATGAAAGTTTCCTGTTAGATTCGAGCTGGAGTATTTTCCCGTGCAGTATGGTATCAAGTCCTCTGTCCGCCCAGCGGTACTTGAATTCGTACTCGCCGCCGACTCGCGGGTCAATCCTTGCTTCTCGCGGCATCCACTGGACGAGCTCCTTCTCGTCTGTGAGCGCTTTGAAAACGACTTCAGGCGGCGCGTCTACAACTACTATTTTTCTGATTTCCCTCGTTGTTTCCAATCTTTATTTCACTCTCTTTTTTGTTTCTTTGATTTGGATTCGACATACTGCTTCAGATTGTGCAGCTTTTCGTCCCAGAACATGTCGAGAAATTCAATCATCTCCGACATCCCGTCACGATTGACGGAGTAGAGCTTTCTCTGTCCTTCCTTTCGCTCCTTTACAAGACCGGCATCTCTCAGTACTTTCAAGTGAGTCGAGAGCGCCGGAAGAGTAAACTCAAAGTGCGTTGCAATTTCAGTCGGAGTTTTCTCTCCGTCCTTTAACAGTACGAGAACCTGACGGCGGCTGTCATCTGCAACTGCCTTCCATGCCGAACCCATGCTGTACTTAATCATTTAATTAATTATTTAACTCTTTATTCCTCCCATTGCTACCTCGATCCTTCCTTTCGGGTCACCTAGGGCAAAAACATCAAAAACGAATTCAAATGAGGGTTCGAATTAGTTGGTCCATAATTTTTGAAGCGTGACATCCTTCTGGTCGTCCTTGCATTGATCTTGATCGTCGCCGGGTTGATTTTGGTTTCAATCTCTCTTTCTCCCGTACCGCAAGATCAGACGCTAATCAATAGTATAGTTCAGCTTCCGGCAAATTCTCCATATAGCTCGCGAGGCGTCTCCGCTTCGTACTTTCTAAATGGTAACAGCAATGGCAAGATCAACGGTACTATGCTGATGATTCAGTGCTGTGTGAGCTTCTACATTTTCGATAGCACTGCGTGGCAAAACTTTCAATCAAACGGTTACAGAGCAACTAATTCGACGAATTCTCCAGCCTTCACTCTAAATTCAACCGCTATAGACGCCAAGAGCGGCGTCTCGCCACTATTCACGTTCATCCCCGATTCGAGCAAGACCTACGAGCTTGTCTTTTTCAACGAAAACAGATCGCTCTGGAACACTAATTCGACGGTAACGTTTCGCATCATAACGGACATTACTCTGAACTATACCGTTGCTCCGGCAAAACTGCTGGTCTATCCCGGAGCACTATTGATAGCCGCCGGAGCAGCCATAATCATACTTCGCGGCAGGTTGGTAAAATGAAAGTTGCACACCTGCAGCTGAGTTCGATTGATTAGCGTGGTGAATTGCTAACTATTCTATGACGGTCTGCTCCGTCGCACTATGACGAACGTTCCAGCCATTACAACTAGCACTACAACGATGACTCCGATGTAGCTTAATGAGATCGCAGAAGAGCTGCTACTGCTGCTCGAACTGGACGAAGATGAAGTTGCGATCGCAATGCTGGAAGACTGGGTCGTCGGTTGTTGTGAAGCGCTGGTTGGACCGACTGATGTTGTGGGCATTGAAACAGATGACGAAGCTGATGAAGAGCTCGAGCTTGAAGAGCTAGATGAAATTGAACTCGATGACGATGAGCTACCAACAACTGATGCGAGGAATTCTATAACTCTGCTGTTATCCTGATCGCTGACCCATGCATTTCCAGAGGCATCGAACACAATCCCGGTTACAGAGCCCATGGTCGTCGCAGTAGCATTAGAAGGTCCATTCGCCGGCGGGGTTACAAAATCCGGCTGGCCGAGGACAAGGCTCGCGTTTTCGTTGTTTGTGAACGGCTGGTCAAAGCGAAGAATTCTCTGGAATCCTACATCCCCCGCCCAGAGCGATCCTGCTTTGTCAAAATTGATCGAATAAGGGAAAACGCAGCTCGCGGTAGGCAGAACACAACTGATCAGAGATCCTCCTCTGTAGGTCTTGAAATCTGGCTCCCCGATTACAAGACTAGCGCTCATACCATTAGTAAAAGGAGCTTTGAATTCCAAGATCCGGAAAGGTGTAGCGTCAGCAACCCACATGTTGCCCGCTGAATCAAATTTTACGTCGCGTGGATCCTGCAAGCTGAAAGCGGTTGGACACGCCTGCCCTAAAGCACATCCAGGAAAATCCGGTAATCCAAAAGTGAAGTTTTGCTGCCCGATAACTGTGCTCGCAGCTTCGCCGGTTGAAAACGGAGGCTTGAACTCTAGTACTCTGTTAAATGCTGAATCAGCTACCCAAAGATTTCGGGACGAGTCGAAAGCCAGTCCTAGAGGAGTACTAACATCAGCCGCGGTCGCGTTGGTGAATGCGACACTGGCGAAAGTGAGATTCTCCTGTCCCAGAGCTAGACTCGCATTCTCGCCGTTAGCGAAAGGTGGTTTAAACTCCAGAACGCGATTGTTTGAGCTGTCACTGACCCAGAGATTCCCCGAAGAATCAAAGGCAACCCCCGTATCCGGAGTGTTGAGGCAGGATGGAGTGACAATAGTACTTCCGAGGCAAAAGTCGTTATTTGCCGTAAAATTGGATTGCCCGAGCACAATCGAAGCTGCTTCATGGGTCGAAAGAGGAGCCTTGTATTCTAAAACTCGACTGTGCGAACCATCCAAGACCCACAAGTTCCCCGATGAATCAAAGGTAAGGCCACTGGGATTCAATAGATTCGTCTGATTAGCCGGAAAAGATCCACTTCCCCGTGTGTTAAGATCAGGCTCGCCGATCACAATGGAGGCGCTCTGCCCGTTTGAAAATGCGTTAGCTCGCGGTAAGGCGATAGAAGAGAGTAGAAATATCGAAATAATTGCCATACTGGCGGCGATAGTACCGAACTTTTTTCGTTCCAACAACGTTTTTCTCTGATCTTGGCCGTGATTGTGGGAAAATATCAATTCTGTCCGACGGTTCGATGACTCCATTGAGTTAAAGCTTTGCTCAGAAGAGTTGAACAAACTGGACACGAAGACAGATGAAAACAGGTATCGGCACTCAGGCCAGTGAGTAGAATGTTGATAGGCTCAAAAATCACCGCATAATCTATCACCTGCCGGGAAGCTAATCTGAGATGGTTCAATTCGTAAAGTGGACGCGCCAGCGGGTCAAAATATAGTTGAACTTCTTTTGTTCCCGATCTTAACAAAATGAACAAATATATCATCTTCAAAATTCCTGACAATACCGTTTGCAAAAAACTAAACCAATCACTACTACAATTCGCCAGAAAGTTTTGATCCCTGAGGCGACACCGGACGACGTATTCCGTGCATATCTTTCCTCTAAAGAGCACACTGCAATCACAGGATCAAAAGCTACAATCAGCTCCAGAAAGGGAGCAAAGTTCATCGCGTGGGACGGGTACATTTCCGGGAAAAACGTTGAACTAATCAGAGGAAAGAAGATTGTCCAAGAATGGCTGACAACTGAATGGCCTGAAAATTATGCGCCGTCCACTCTCGATATGACTCTGGTTGAAAAGGGCGACGGCACCGAACTTATATTCGTTCAAACAGACGTCCCAAAGTCACAAGCCGCTTCCTATAGGAAGGGTTGGTGGGACAGCTACTGGAACCCGATGAAAGAATATTTCGCAAAGGGCGAAGGCAAAAAGAGGAAAAAGTAATCATTACTGCTAAGAAACCCTAATGGTGAAGCTCCGCATCATCCTGAGGATCATATCCGATGACATCCTTGGCATGTGAGATATCCCAGAAACGCCAAGTGTTATTTGAGACACCATAAAACACGTCGAACTTTACTTCTTGGGCTTCTATCGATTTTTCGATGAGTTGGATCAGATCACAGTGTGATAGCCAGGTTGCAAAATATCGCTTCTCCGAAGCCATCGGCCATTCATGCGGTTGGACGGTTCCGATCCTGAGACATATTATCGAAATCCCGAACTCGCTGGAATAATACTGCCCTAAACCCTCGCCGAAAAGTTTGCTTGTACCGTAAAAGCTATCTGCTCGCTGTGGAGACAGGTTTGAAATTTTTGGTATGGTACTTCTATCCAGACCTGCATAATCGCCTTTTACTATGGAAGAAATTGGCCAATCCTTTTCGTACAGTCCCGTGACATGATTTGAACTGGCAAACACGATCTTCCTGACGTCTGCCCTCCTTGAAGCTTCGAAAACATTGTAGGTACCCAGGATATTTTTAGAGTAGACCGAACTCCAATCGGCTTGCATGGAAACGTCCGCACCTAAGTGTATGACGACATCGATATTGGAGAATACCTTCTCGATCCGATCAAGTTTGGTGATGTCTCCGACAACGAACTTTATATTTTCGCTGTTTTGTGGAGCCTTCAAATCCAGAATTGTAATTTCGTATTTTTCATTTAGAGCGTTAGTGAGGATTGTGCCGATCAAGCCCGATCCTCCCGTAATCAATAACTTTCTTTTACTTGGTTTCGACAAATCCAACCTTCACGACTGGTTTGCATATTACGATTGAAGCCTTTTGTACAACGGGATGGATTTCTCCACCCGGCTTTGAGCCCGGTTTTTGCTAGGCTTACGAGCGCTTTGAAAAAAGCGTCTTTATCTTCAACACTCCGAAGACGCCCGTAAGAGTTCCGCGGACAGTTAAGACATAACCTGCTACTCCCAGAATTGAAAGCGCAGCGATTATCCCGCCAGATAGTGAGAGTGGCGTAGCAATCTGAACCGCGTTGTTATCAGTGTAGCAGGTATTGGCCACTTTCGTGACCGTTCTTGTGATTGTGGTTGTAGGTACATTTGTCGCAGTATTGGTCTGAGTAACGGTTACCGGTGTTGTGCTAGTAAGAGTCTGAGTCTGGGTTGTTGTAGTCGTAACCGGGACTATTACTGTCGTAATTGTGTTTGAGACTGATGTAGAGGTAGTGGGGATCACTGAAGTGCTGGTGGTGGTATCGGTTGCTGTTGAGGTCGAATCGGTAGTTACTGTGGTTGTGACTGTAACGGTAGGAGTAGTTACCGTAGTAGAAGATCCGGTCGTGGTCACGGCATTCGCCAGATTGATCGCGTAAGGATCGCCAGTGCCGCACTCGCCGGTTGTTCTTGTAATAGTTTCTGTAACAAGAGCAGTTACACTTTGAGTGGATGTAGTCTCGGTGACTGTGGCCGTAGTCGTGGTTGGAATCGAACTAGTTGCAACGATGGTCGTTTGGGCAGTTGCCGTTACCGGAATCGTTATGTTCGAGCTCGTGGTAATCGTGTTAGTTAGTGTCGTGGATTCAGTTTGAGTCGATATAGCGGTCGCTGTTTGGGTCGTTGTGGTCGGAACAACAACCGTGCTGGTCTGTGTTGCAGTCGTTGTCGTTGGAAGAATGACATGACCATTAGAGTTGTATGCGAACTGCGAGTTACCAGAATCGCCCGGTCCGATGGGGGTTTCCGATATCAGCGTGTATGCGATTGGCTTGTCGTCCTTATCCATTATAGAGCAAACTCCTTCAGGGTGTCCCTGGTTGCCTGAATCTGCATGAGTGTCTGCATTGCAAACGGTTATGGTGACATTGAACTGACCCTGACCCTGGACAACCGTGCTGGTCCATCCAACCGTGAACGTGCCTACTGTAGGGGTTGTCACGTTTACAGACTGAGGTTCGGTTCCACAACCGGAGTAAGTAGAGTTTGGAATCTGCACGACGTTTACTCCGTTAGCGCAGCCCGTCTCGAGGCCAGTCGATTGGTCCACCACGAGCAGGTTAATCGGAGAATGGCCCTGGATGACAAATGGCCGATGGCCCTGAATCACTCCATAAGAAGTGGGTGAAAAATATGCAACTGCAAAAAGAGAAACCAGAAGTAGGATGAGAGCGGATTTTACTACATTCTTCAAAATTGTGACAGAGACGCCAATTATTGCACTTTATTTAAAACTAGTTCCCAAAGAAAAAATCCTAGTTCAGAGATATCAAGAAAATTTATCGAATCCCTAGCGGATCCCGATACACAATTCCGAAAAATAGGAATCAATCCCTTCTTATTTCATCTCGATCATTTGGGAGTGTGAAAGAGATCGAGCCATTATGAGCCCGTTTGACAACATCAGAGCTCCGACTACAAACATACCAACACTCGAAAGCTGGGTCGAACTCTGCTGTTGCATCATCGGCGTGATCCCGGAGGACATTAGAAATCCCAGGAATATCATGACGATGCCATAACCCATCATCAGGACTCCAAATAGAGACATCTTCTTCATCCCAAACCGTGTTATACTCATCATTGCAGTAATCACCAAAACAGCTGCCAGAATCGCGAAAAAAATTCCCCAAACTTCGGCAGAGCTATTGTAATGCATAGTCGTTACATCCATGCTCGTAGTTGTGGATGTCGAGATTGAGAGAAATGAAGAACTCGAATAGAAATCTAGTCCGGCTCCTGCAATGCCAAGAATAAATCCTGAAATGAGAAGTGGGTTATTCAAGTAAACCTGTTCGAGCCTCGGGCTAACACCGAGAGCTAGAATCTTTAAGCAAAAAAGCCTTCGGACTTCTAAGCTTGGTCAGTTATTTTCGAATCCCTTTCGGTTTTCTATCTATTCTAAGAATATACAGATACCAAGTTCTATCGCGCCTAAAGCGACGAAAATAAATATCGTTAGGCTTACGCTGATGCTCTTTTTTGATAGAAAAATGATAACAATCGTGCACCGAAGAATCTAGAACGTATTTAATTACACGTAGACAAATTTTCTCTTGTACTTTGAAGAGCGGACAATTCTACAAAAGATTCACTGCAAAAAATGGAAAGGAGGTTGTTTTGCGATCCATGAAGTGGGAGGACATTGACAGTGTTCTAAAATATGCAGATGATCTTTACCAGGAATGGGAAAACAATCTTAGTTTCGGAGTTCCCATGAGCAAGAAACCCACATTCGAAGAAGAGGGCAGATGGCTCGCGGATAACCTGCTTAGCATCGAGCAAGGAAAACAGGTGTGCGTTGTCGCTGAGGTAGATGGGAAATTAGCAGGATGTTCTCAAGTCGATAAGCCACAGAATATTGCGATGAGTCATTATGGTGATCTCGGAATTTCACTTTCCAAGGAATTCAGAGACACAGGAATAGGTAGTGAAATGATGAAAACCCTTCTGGACGAATCTCGCAAAGCGGGTTTTGTATTTATTGAATTGAAGGTATTCTCAAGCAATCCTAGGGCGATCCATCTATACGAAAAGATGGGTTTCAAGCAGACCGGTAGAGTTCCAAGCAAGATAATAAGAAACGGGAATCAAATTGATGATATCATAATGGTTATTGAGCTTTAAGGTATTTACTGGAAGTTTCCCTTGCCCTAACCGAAATAGACTGGAAGCGTCTGTTTCTTTGTTTGTATTGTTCGCATTAACTCGTTGAATTTCTCAGATAATTTACCAGCGTTGTCAGCGTCGGATTTGTGACTTAGTTCCTTGAATATTCTCTCTGCCCTGTAACCGAATAAATCTGCGCTAAGGTCAATATCACTAATTCGTAATTCTGTCGGATTTTTCTCCAGTGAATGATTGCTGAATTTTCCGTTTTTCGTAATCTCGCTTGCCAAAGTAGTAGCCAACTGCCGTCAAAATAAACAAACCTGAAGAGATTCCAAGGTTGAGTATTGCAGAAACTCCAGTAACGATATGCTTCAGATAGAAAACAGAATTTGCTACAGTTAGACCCAGAGAAATAATGACTAACCCTAAATTCAAGAGGTAAACATTGGGCAATACTCGCAAATTCACTTTTTCCGTCATGCCAAGATACCAAAACAGCCTTTCGCTCTTGGGTGATTCAAGGCTTAATACAGAGGGACACAGGTATCTCGCATGATCTGGAGTTTCGCTGGGAGATGGGGAACGGATATCTGTGGAAGACCGATTCGCAGCTGAATCATGTCGCAAACGTGAGGGCTGCTCACGGGGACGAGTTGTCCGATCTCCCAGGTGTGGTCGGGATAGGAATTGGCAAAGACCACATCATATTGTATGTTTCAGATGAATCAGTCGAAGTTCCGAACCAGATAGAGGATGTTACGATAGTCAAGATCCGCAGATATTC
>JABDCJ010000025.1 GCA_013288145.1 Nitrososphaerota archaeon
AAGCAAGCAATGCGCTGTTGAGATGAGAGAATCTCAGCTGAACGGATTTAGTATCAATTTTGGAAAGCACGTATATACATCCCCTTGTTTTGACTTTCTGAACATAAACACAAAAAGGCGTTTACAAGAAATGACACAAGAACAAGTCCAGATTCACAGGCACGTCAGCAGCAGTGCAGAGTATTATGCGCCATGCTTCACTTGCGAGAAGGAAGTGCCAGGTCTCTACCCGTTCACACGCGGAATCTATCCTGAAATGTTCCGCGAGCGACTTTGGACGATGAGGCAGTACTCTGGATTTGGGACAGCTGAAGACACTAACAAGCGTTTCAAGTATCTACTCAATCTAGGGCAGACGGGTTTGAGCGTAGCCTTCGATCTGCCAACTCAACTAGGTTTGGATTCAGACAGCGAAAGATCTGAGGGCGAGGTGGGCAAGGTCGGCGTTGCAATAAGTACGCTCGATAACATGCGGACGCTTGTATCAGACATTCCCGTGGAGAAAGTCTCGACCAGCATGACGATTAACGCAACTGCCTCGACGATGTTAGCAATGTATGTCGCGGCTGCCGAGTCTAAGGGGATCTCGAGAGAAGATCTCAGAGGTACGACGCAAAATGATATTCTCAAAGAGTACGCGGCTAGAAACACTTTCATCTACCCTCCCGACAGCTCATTTGACCTTAGTATTGACCTGATAACATTCTGTTCAAAAGAGATGCCAAAGTGGCATCCGATCAGCATTTCCGGTTATCACATGCGAGAGGCTGGAGCGAACGCAGTTCAAGAGCTCGCATTTACTTTTGCCGATGCAATCGAATACGTGAAGGCTGTAGTGAACAGGGGATATAATATCGACAGTTTTTGCGATCAGCTATCGTTCTTTTTTGCATGTCGAAACGACTTTTTCGAGGAAATTGCCAAGTTTAGAGCAGCTCGAAGGATATGGAGCAAAATTGTCCGCGAGAGATTCAACTCCCGGAATGAAAACTCCATGAAGCTGAAATTTCATGCGCAAACAAGCGGCGAGACGTTAACAGCGCAGCAACCGCAAAACAATATCGTGCGAGTCTCCGTACAAGCACTTGCCGCGGTTCTGGGCGGTGCTCAATCCTTGCACACAAATTCCTATGATGAGGCACTTGGACTTCCGTCCGAAGAATCGGTAACAATTGCTCTTAGGACCCAGCAGATCGTAGCGGAAGAAAGCGGCGTTATCGGGACTGCCGATCCTCTTGGCGGCTCTTTTTATCTGGAGACTCTAACCGAAGAAATCGAAGGCCGTGCAATGGAGGAATTAGATAGGATAGAGCGGTTAGGCGGAGCGCTTGAAGCTATCAAGACAGGCTATGTTCAAAGAGAAATTCAGAACAGCGCCTACGAGTATCAAAAGGCGGTAGATGAAAAAAGAAGAGTCGTTGTTGGCGTGAACCTGTTTGAAAGTGATCAGAAAGAACAATTGAAGGTTCTTTCAATTCCGAAAGAGTCCGTCGAGAGACAGTTAAGACACCTGCGAGAGCACAGAAGAAAGCGCGACAAGGTCGCGTGGGAAAAGGCCATTGCCAGATTGCTCGACCACGCTTCACGAAAAAATCGTGAAATTGAAGACAATCTGGTCCCGCTTATCATTGACGCATCCAAAAAGGGTGCTACTACCGGTGAAATAAGTGGCGCGCTGCGCGAAGCCTTCGGTGAATACCGACAGCGAAATGTCATCTAAAGAATATAGCAATCCGAGAGCAAAGGTCATTGTTCGCATGTGTCACATTGGGTAATCAATGAATCACCGGCCAGCAGGTAGAATGATTTATACCCACGCCTCACATACGATAGCGGCACGTTATGTTACTGGATCATTTCATTAAAGATCCTTCTCTAGTATCTTCAGAACTGTAATTTGGGTGCAATAGCAAGTCGTGTCAAATGTCACCCAATTGCTGTTGAAAGGGTCGAACGTTGCTTACGACGAAATTGGTATGGGAAAACCAATTGTTTTTGTTCACGGTGCTTGCGAAAATTCTTCGTTTTGGAATCACCAACGGATACTCTCGGATCGATTCAAAATCATAACCATTGATCTCCCGGGTCACGGAAAATCCTCACCGCTTTCTCGCGAAATTGAAATTAGAAACTATTCCGACATTGTATCCGAGTTTCTTTCGAGGACCTGCAAAGAGCCACCGATTCTGGTCGGACACTCCATGGGCGGGGCGATTACACTTTTGAATGCGATAGAGCATTCCAATTCGCTGAAGGGCGTCGTACTAGTTTGCTCCGGTGCGAAATTAGGCGTGCTCCCCTCGATTCGTGAAGGATTGAGATCGCGATTTGAAGAAACTGTAAAGGCTGTAGTTGGGCCGAGACAATTTTCATCAAAGACGAATTTGGAAACTATTCGGTTCGTGACAAATGAGATTCTGAAGTGCAACAACGGGATTGCTGCCAGTGATTATGAAGCCTGCAACAGCTTCGACGTCAGGCAAAAGCTCCAATCGATCCAAATTCCGGTTTTGATAATTGCCGGCGAGGAAGACAAGATGACTCCTGCAACTTGGTCATCGTATCTAAAGGAAAATATTCCAAAGTCTAAACTCATCGTGATGAGGGACGCCTCGCACCTTCCAATGCTGGAAAGGCCGGCCGAATTCAATCGCCACCTTATCGAATTTGTTTCATCCATCAACTAGGAAAACGTCCTCTGCCGCTTCGTTTTGATTAACAAAGAAAGTCTCAGATCGAGCTGATCGTATTCATTGGATTCTCCGACGCCTAATCTTCCAGACGTTCAAATTGAAAGGGAGGCAAAGGTGCATCTCTACCCTTTTTCAGATTACTTTCAGGGATTTGAAAAAGTACCAATAGTCCAGAGACTGTTCGGGGACAAGACTGCACAGGTCCTTAGAAATCTGAAAGTCGAGTTCTATTCTGCAAAGTTCGGCTACATGGCGGTTAGTGACGAGGATGGACATTTATTGATCAGCGCCTACCACCTTCGAACAGCAGACCCAGCGATTATCTACCTCGACGTCGTCCATGAGCTCCACCATGTCAAACAGTTCATGGAGGGAAAAGAGCTATTCTTGAATGATTTTGAATACGTCGACAGTCCAATCGAGATAGAAGCCTATCTCGGAACGGTCGACGAGGCTAGGCGGATTGGATTTTCGGACGACCAGATTGTCGAGTATTTGAAAATAGAGTGGATTACAGACGAACAGATGAAACGCTTAATCCAGCACATGGGCCTTCGAAAAGCCGAGGAAGGCTCCGTAACTTCTTAGGACAGCCAGAATACGTTTCCGTCCAGGTCAGCAAACATCGCGTAAGCTCCCCAGCCTTCGTCCTTGGGCTTCACGGTGAACTTTACTCCTTTCTTTGAGAGTTCCTTGTACGTCTTATCCAAATCATCTGTCGTAAAGGAGATTCCGGTATTTCCTTTTTCCAGGGGCTTTGTCTTGCAAAGATGAATCTCGGGTCCGCGAACTCCCTTTGGTACAACTGTAACCCAGTGTTCCATAGTGCTTTTGATCTCAAACCCAAGTTTGGTCTTGTACCAGTTTGCCGCTTTTTTCTCGTCTCTAACAACCACAGCTATTGAACCCATTTTTTTAATCATGTTAAACAATCCAGTTCGTCCAATTGCCAGCATATGTCATTTGCTATGGTGTATGTTCGTAATTAGAGCAGTATGGCCTTGTGTCAGGGAGGTACGTGTCTTTCCGGATAGCCTTCGTATATCTGACGCGGCCTTGCGATCTTTTGCTCCGGATCAAGAAGGAGCTCCTTCCATTGCGCTAGCCAGCCTGACATTCTCGGAATGGCAAAAAGTACGGTGAATATGTCCATCGGAAACCCCATCGCCTGATAGATCAAGACGGAGTAAAAGTCGACATTTGGATAGAGCTTGCGCTTTATGAAATAATCATCAGAAAGCGCTACGTTCTCGAGTTCAAGTGCAATATCGAGTAGTCTATTTCGTCCGGTTACTTCGAAAACTTCTTCTGCGATTTGCTTGATTATTTTGGCTCTCGGGTCGTAATTTTTGTAAATCCGATGTCCGAACCCCATAAGCAATCGATTTCCTTCCTTTACCTGCCTGATGATTTCTGCCACCTTTTCTTTGGAACCGATCTCCTCCAACATTTTCACTACTTCTTCATTTGCGCCACCGTGCAGCGGCCCGTACAAAGCAGCAGTAGCCGCAGCCCCGGCACTGTAAGGATCGGCGTGTGAGCTTCCCACGATCCTCATTGCTGTAGAACTGCAATTTTGCTCGTGATCAGCGTGCAGAATGAACAGGATATCCAGCGCCTTTGCAAGAACGGGATTTGGCTCATATGAGGAAGTAGATGGTGGCCTGTACATCATCGAAAGAAAATTCTCCGTGTAAGTTAGGTCATTGCTCGGGTAGATGTAGGCCATTCCCTGTGAATGCCTGTAAGCAAATGCGGCAAGAGTTGGAATCTTGCCAATCAACCGGTAAATTTGAAGCTCGCGAGATTTTTCATCAAAGATGTTTTTCGCGTTGGGATAGAAAGTTGAAAGAGCGGCAATTGTAGTTACGAGCATTCCCATAGGATGAGCATCATAATGGAATCCATCCATGAACTTCTTCACGTTTTCATGAACCATCGTGTGATACGTGATGTTGTGAACCCAATCTTTTAGCTCGTTATCCGACGGGAGCTCTCCATAAATCAAGAGATAAGCCACTTCAAGGTACTTTTTCCGTTCCGCAAGCTCATCGATTGGATATCCTCTATAGCGGAGGATACCCTTGTCTCCATCGATGAATGTGACCTTGCTTTTGCAGGACGCTGTATTCATGTACGCGGGATCGTAGGCTAAAAGGCCGAAATCATCATCGTTCACTTTTATATGCCTAAATTCCGCCGAGCGAATTGCTCCTTCACTGATTGGGATCTCATACTCCTTTCCCGTTCGATTGTCTCTCACCGTAAGCGAGTCAGTCATGGGCTATTTCCTTTCCATGCTACAGATTGAATTTTAATCGAAATCACGGATAAAAGAAGTTAGGTTATGGAATTCATCTTCAAAAGTGCAAGAAAATGAGAATTTCGGTCGATTATCTCTTACAGCATAAAGAATCTACCTTATCACTCGAAGTCGCCATGTGTGTCAGATTCGATAGAGACCCCCTCTAAAAATCTCTTCAAAAGTTGGAAGGTTCTTGGAGATAGATAGCTATGAGAGCTTGCATGATCTCCTGTCCCCCAATCGTGTTTCAATTGGTTGTGGAGAATCAAGATGAAATTTAACGCGACTCTAGAACCGGATGATTCATCTAAAGGCCTTTTTTCCGCAGCTCTTTTTGAATGCTATTTGCAATTGTGTATCCCGGATTTTGTTAATTAATGGGGACTCCCTTCAGGCATCGCAAAGTCGAGATTGCGCAAAGTTAGGCAAAGATATCATCCAGTTTTGTTTCAATGTCCCCGGGCTTTTCGATATCAGTCGCTTGAAATACGATCTTCCCATCAAGCTCCACGACAGGGATCAAAAGAAAGTATTTTTCAAAGATAATGCTGTCTCGTGCTATATCAAACTCCTGCAGTTTGAAGTTATCTTGCATAGAAAGCTCTCTTAATTTCAGTAGTGCGCTCTCACAAAGATGGCATCCCTCTTTTGAGTAAAGAATAACGCGGTGCAACAATTGCTGGACAACAATGAACGTGCAAACTTCTTTAAACTATAGGCATTTCAAAAGTCGTCGGAACGCGGAAAAAGTGCCATCGAAGCAGACCTCAGCTCAAAAACAGTTAACGAATCTTCACAGCGTCGGAGTATTGCAAGGGCCAAAGAATGCTCCCCACCGTGCGTACTACAAAGCGATGGGATTGGGTGATTCTGATCTTGCAAAGCCGTTGATCGGCGTCGCAAACACTTGGAATGAAGCAACGCCATGTAACGTGCACTTGAACTTGTTAGCAAACAAGGCATCCGAGGGAATAGTTTCCGGCGGCGGAACACCCAGACAATTTGTAACCATTGCCGTGAGCGACGGTATTGCCATGGGAACTGAGGGAATGAAGGCTTCTCTTGTTAGCAGAGAAATCATAGCAGATTCGGTTGAATTGATGATCCGTGCTCATGAGTACGATGGGTTCGTCGGGATCGCAGGTTGCGACAAGAGCCTCCCGGGAATAATGCTCGCAATGTCACGCTTGAATCGCCCTTCTGCATTTGTTTATGGCGGCACAATAATGCCCGGAGTGGTCGACGGAAAGGATGTAACGATCCAGGATGTATTCGAGGCGGTTGGCGCTTTTGAGAGCGGGCGAATTTCTGCTGAAGATCTAAAAAATGTAGAGGATGCATCCTGCCCAGGTGCTGGATCTTGCGGCGGACTATATACCGCTAACACAATGGCTTGTTTGAGCGAAGCGCTCGGCCTTGCGCTACCTGGTAGCGCGACTCCTCCGGCGGTGGATGGACGACGTTCACAGTTTGTTTTTGAAACGGGACAGGTCGTTCTCAAAGCGCTTGAGAACGATTTGAAGCCCAGAGATATCCTGACGTTTGAAGCATTCGAGAACGCGATCAGCCTGCTTCAGGCAATCGGTGGATCGACGAACGCCATACTGCACCTTATTGCACTAGGACGGGAATCCGGAGTCAAACTAACTCTGGACGATTTTGAAAGGATAAGAAAGAAGGTGCCTCACATCGCCGATCTCCGTCCCGGAGGGAAGTATGTAATGTTCGACTTGGACAAGGTTGGCGGTGTACCTCTAATCTTGAGTAAACTGATGGACAAAAAAATGATTCACGAAAGCTGTCTTACGATAACGGGCAAGTCGATAAAGGAAAACATGAAAGCTGCAAGGTTCCTCAAGGTTCAGAATGTTGTCCGATCGGTAGATGATCCAATTCGAAAAACCGGAACTGATGTAATCCTTAGGGGGTCGCTCGCTCCCGATGGAGCAGTTGTCAAGATTGCAGGTCTTCAAGTTACAAAATTCAAAGGCAAAGCACGAGTTTTTGACCGTGAGGAGCTTGCGTTCGATGCTGTTTCCAAGCGAAAGATTACGGCTGGCAATGTCGTAGTAATAAGATATGAAGGACCAAAAGGAGGTCCCGGAATGCGAGAAATGCTGCAGGTAACAGCTGCTATAGTTGGGCAGGGATTGGGACAGGATGTTACACTCGTTACTGATGGACGATTCTCTGGTGCGACTAGAGGGTTCATGGTCGGCCATGTTTCCCCGGAGGCGATTGTCGGTGGTCCGATAGCTCTGGTCGAGGATGGCGACGAGATCAACATTGATGCCGACGCGCAGGCCTTAGATCTCCTTGTGCCGCAGAAAGAACTGGCAAGAAGAAAGAAAGAGTGGAAAGCACCCAAGCCGAATTACGAATGGGGAGCTCTTGCAAAGTACGCCAGCCTTGTTGGATCCGCCTCGGAAGGTGCCGTATGCGCCCCGAGGCTCTCTTAGCTGATCCTAGCTCAATGCGCAAAACGCAGCCAATGGCGTTCTTGCATTTTGAGCGCGAAAGGACTCTGTTCTACACGGCAAACCCCGCATATCCGGCAACACTGAAATAATTAGACGCGACCAATTTTCCCTTGGTCGTGCCTAATTTTTCTTGTCAAGCTTAATTTTAGTAAAAAACGCCGATGAATTTCAGACTTCATCGGGCAAGACAATCAGGTTTTTTTCACTTCCCGCACTTCAAAAGTCCCTTGGATCAAGGGCGAATATTTCGCGACTCCCAATTTCAATAAGAATATTGCTCGAATCTTTGGTTCGAAATAAAGATGGAAAGGCGATAACTGATGAAGATATTATCGCACTGGCTTCGTGGAATGCTAAAAATCCCGCCGATAGAGAGATTCCGTTCAAAGTATCCCGCGTGCTAATGCAGGATCTTACCGGCGTTCCAGCTCTTGTTGATCTTGCCGCCATGAGGGATGCGGTAGCAAAGATGAAGCTTGATCCCAAGATAATAGAGCCTGAAGTGCCGATTGACCTCATAATTGACCACTCGATCCAGGTGGACGCATTCAAGAACAATCTGGCGTTCAAGATCAATGCCGAAAAAGAGATCGAGAGAAACCGGGAAAGATACGAATTTCTAAAGTGGGCTCAGCAGGCATTCAAGAAACTGAAACTTGTTCCTCCAGACACAGGAATCTGCCATCAAGTAAATTTGGAATTCCTCGCAACGGTTACAACAATCAAAGATATTGAAGGCAGATTGACTGCTTTTCCCGATACACTTGTAGGAACGGATTCTCACACGCCGATGATTAATGGACTCGGCGTCTTGGGCTGGGGGGTCGGAGGAATCGAGGCTGAAGCGGCGCTACTTGGACAGCCTGTAACATTCGTTACACCGCGAGTCATTGGAGTTCATCTTTCAGGTCAGCTCCGCGAAGGCGTGACTGCAACTGACGTAGTTCTCACAATTACCCAGACACTCCGAAACCTCGGGGTTGTGGATGCCTTTGTTGAATTCTTCGGAGAAGGAGTCAGTGCCCTAACTGTCGCCGGGAGGGCGACCATTTCAAACATGACTCCAGAGTTCGGAGCGACAGCATCGCTTTTTCCGGTGGATGAGGAAACGCTTCACTATCTCCGGCTTACCGGAAGATCGGAAGAGCAGGTCGAAGTAGTTAGCAAATACTTTGAGGCGCAAGAGATGTTTGGTGTTCCAACAGATGGACAAATTGACTACTCCCAGGTCGTTAAGATCGATCTCTCAACTGTAGAGCCGAGCGTTGCAGGACCGGCGCTTCCCCATGACAGGGTTTCTCTATCGCGTGTTGGAGAACATTTGGTAGAGACCTTCCCCGATGTTGCAAAGAATGATAAGAAAAATTCGAGTGTAACTCTGGACGGGAAAGAGTTTTCGCTAACTGATGGAGACATCGTAATTGCGGCAATTACCAGCTGCACCAATACTAGCAATCCGGATGTGATGATTGCGGCAGGACTTCTGGCAAAGAAGGCGGTCGAACTGGGCATGAGTGTTAGAGATGTGGTCAAGACGAGCATGGCTCCCGGTTCAATGGTAGTTACAGAGTACCTGCAAGCGACCGGACTTTTGCCCTACTTGGAAAAACTTGGATTTGGAATCGTGGGCTATGGCTGTACGACCTGCATAGGCAACAGCGGTCCACTGCCAGAGCCCATCAGCAAGGCTATCAGGGACAATGGCCTGACGACAGCCGCCGTTTTGTCCGGAAACAGGAATTTCGAGGCAAGAATACATCAGGACGTTAGAGCGAATTTCTTGATGTCGCCTCCGCTTGTGGTCGCTTTTGCTCTTGCGGGAACAGTAAAAAAGGATCTAACTTCAGAACCAATGGGTGCAGATAGAGATGGCGCGCCCGTTTACCTGAAGGACCTTTGGCCCTCGCATCGGCAAGTGATGGAGTACGAGACTCAAATCAGTACCGAGATGTTCAGGTCAAAGTATTCGCAGGTCTATGACCAAAATTCTGAATGGAATAAACTCATGTCTCCTACCGGGTTGCAGTATGAATGGGACAAAGAAAGTACGTATATTCAACAGCCGCCATATTTTGAGAACTATCCTGAACAACTGAAGAACTCAGGAGAAAAAACGATCGAGAACATTTCCGGTGCGAGACCACTGCTCATACTCGGTGACTACGTCACAACCGATCATATTTCTCCCGCAGGTTCAATCAACGCGAAGTCGGTCGCTGGCAAATATCTAATCTCAAAGGGCGTTGAGGAGGAGGACTTTAACACATACGGATCTCGCAGGGGAAATCACGAAGTCATGATCCGTGGGACTTTTGCAAATCCAAGAATCAAAAACATGATGGTGGGAGGACAAGAAGGGTCTATCACAAAACATTATCCGGAAGGCGAAACTATGACAATTTATGACGCCGCGATGAAATACGAAACAGAAAAAGTTTCGCTTGTTGTAATCGCCGGAAAAGGGTTTGGGACCGGAAGCTCTCGAGATTGGGCTGCTAAGGGTCAAAAGCTTCTAGGTGTTATAGCGGTAATAGCTGAGAGTTTTGAGAGAATACACAGGAGCAACCTGATAGGAATGGGGATTCTTCCATTGCAGTTTGAAAAAGGTGTTAGCGCAGCGAGCCTCTCTCTAGAGGGTTCAGAAACTTATTCAGTGACTGGACTAGATCGTTTACGCGATGATGATTCGACGGCCGAGCTCGTCATTAAACGGAAAAGCGGCGATGTAATCCGGAGGGCTCTGAAAGTTCGTTTGGATTCAGAGGTTGAGCGAGAGTACTACGATAGCGGTGGAATTTTGGATTTCGTGCTCCAGAAGACAGTGAAACTACAAATGAATTGACGCTCTCGCGATCAGGCTGTACCTGATCCCTCAACAGTTTCTACGGTTGACGAATCCACTATCGATCCCTCGCGCTGCCTCTGTTTGTTCTTTTTAGCCTTAGATCCTTTCTTCGAATTGGCAGCCCTTAACCTGGAATTTTTCGATTTTTCTCCAATCAATCTGACCTGCGAGGGGTTCGACTTGCTCGCGGCCTCTCTGAGCTCAGTCAACTGAAGAGCAAGTTGCGCGACCTGTTTTCCCCTCGGGGTGACCATGTACTGGGTCACGTACCGTAGACCGAGCAGTTTGGGCTTTGGCTCCAGAATCCCTTCGCCGATCAGCTGATGAAGTGCCCTACTCGCAGAACTGCTACTTTTGCAGGCTTTGGTTGCTTCTGTGTAACTAACGACGCTCGCATTTTTCTTTGCGATGTATGCAAGCAGAGCAACATCTGTAACAGGTCGGCGCAATCAGCGAAGACGCGCCGCTCTTGATATATGAAGACTTCCTGTTAGCCCTTCCAGAGTCCGATCCCAAAACCGATTATCCAGAATATCGGGAACGAATAGAAGATTGCGCCGATGTGCGAAGCCTGTGAGAGGAAGATGTCAACGACATGAGTCCAGACGTCAGAGAGGCTTATGAACGGAATCGCGAGACCGATCGCCCCGGCTAGAATTATCCCGACAACAATCAGGATCGCAGAAGTGATTCCCTTTTTGGCCGCCAAGCCAAAAACCAAACCGTCCGCGAAGAGAAGTATGATGGATACTATTCCTGCTATGGTGGTCGGGGGTGCGATCATATTATTTTCTCACTCTTTTTCTCCTTTCATTTTTAGCTAGATGAAAGCTAATTCAAGAATTACCAGTATTAATTGATATCAAATTTGGCCGTGTTGGCAGTGAAAAGCCACTGGACAGATTTCTGCAGATAACAACCGAGAAATAGGTGGAAGCTAAAGCACTGAGGAATAGCAATTTGTCACAAAACCAAAACAGATCGAAGATGGCTGTTACAGCCGAACTTATTCGCCAGGGCGCAAGCATCCTCCAGGAAGCGTGTCCTCGCTGCGGCGGCGTCCAGATAAAATTCCGGGGGAAAATCTATTGCACCAATGAGGACAACCTTGAAGCTATATTGAATCCGGGATCCGCAGTCGAAAAGCCAGTTCCGGCGAAAGTCGAAGATCAACAACCAATCCACTCGAATTCTGAGGCGACTAGCTCGTTGAGAAAAATCATGGAGGATAAATTGAACGGACTCTCAAAACAGTTGGAAAGCTCAACGAATCCCGATGAGCAAGTTCGACTACTTGATTTGATTACCAAGTACGTGGAAACACTTGAAAAAATAAACCGGTCCGCGACTTAGCGTGAATAATAGTTATACATTTCTTGAGGGAGCTTTTCACTGAAATGGAAAACAGATCAAACAAAAATTCTTCGACTAGTTCGCAGAAGTGTCTTGTTTGCGAAAAGGAAATAGAGGAACCCACGAGCGAAAATGCTCTTGGAGATGAACTCATTTGTGACGGCTGTAGGGAAGAAATGATTTCTTCTCTCGAAGAGGCGTGGAAGAGACATTCAGCATTCTTGGACTCGGCTTTGAATTGATGAATGATTCACTTTCGAAAAATCACGCGAGAAGAATTAAAAACTGGGCCGGGACGTTCAACTATTCAATAGCAAAAGGTAAGTTTGAATTTGGTAGAAATGGACCAAAAAATTCCAGATGTAGAAGTGGTCGACACTGAGAAAAATCCTGTGAAATTATCGAGCTACAGGGGCACACCAATAGTACTGCTGTTTTATCCGGGAGCTTTTACCGGCACATGTACCAAGGAATTGTGCACGTTTAGAGACAGCATGGCAAAATTCAATGGACTGAACGTTGTTGGAATAAGCGTAGACGCTCCGTTTGCAAACAAGGCGTTCAAGACACAGAACAACATCAGTTTTCCACTTTTGTGCGACTACAACCGGGATGCGGTGCGCGCATTCAATAATTTCCACGAGAACTTTTCGGGGCTTAAAGGATACACCGCTTCGAAAAGAGCAGTTTACGTCCTCGATGCCGATCAGGTCGTCCGCTACAAGTGGGTCTCGGAAAATCCGGGCGTAGAACCGGATTACGTGACTGTTGCAAACGAAGCGGACAAAGTAAAGAACAGTTAGCTCGAACAAAACAGTTCACGATTTTATGAATCCGAGAGTAAACTGCTCTCGGAGCTAACTACGGTTTGTTGGAATCGAGTTCGCTGTAACGAATCACAGATACTAATCCGAAAGCCACTCGTTATTTCTACCTCTTTTCAATCCTATTCTAATCGGCTGATTCCAGTGGAGAGTTCTGTATCATCGAGTTTTAGACCCAGAGCGGTGGTTTTTGATTTATTCGACGCGGTAGTTGATCCCGATGAATTTCGACCAAAGGATTTCAATACTATTGCCAAAATTGCCGAAGTTTTCAACTTGGATTCGAAACCTTTCGAAAAGTACTGGAGCGATTCCTCCCAAATTCGAAATACGAGTCGATCAAGAAAACCCCTCGACCTGATCGAGGACTATGTCGCCCGAAATAACGGTCGTACTCCCACAAAGGGTGACCTTCTAATCGTCGATACTTTACTAGGAAGATATTATGACATGGCGCTTCAAAAACCGAAATCTGATGTTGTAGTCGCTCTTCACAATCTAAAGTACCAGGGATTGAAACTCGCGGCACTAGCGAATACAAGTACTAGAGAAATCTCAACTTGGTTCCGGTCGCCGCTTTCTGGAGTTTTTGAAATAGCCGGCTTTTCATGCAACACGGGATTTGTTATGCCATCCAAAGAATCCTATAACGACATTGTGACTCGGCTAGGAGTCGAAGCTAGAAACTCCGTATTTGTCGGCGGAAAAGGTCAGCAGACCCTGAAAGGCGCTAGAGAGGCCGGATTTGGAAAAGTTATTTTCATGGAAGGGTTTGTTGCAAAACACCATCTGTACTCTGCAGAAGAGATGATTGAATCAGAGCACCTTGCTGATACAACCATTCTCCGAATCTCCGAACTTGAAGAGCTTTTGAAGAACTCCCAAGCTCAAGTTGCATAGGGTTTTACCAATCGAAATTCGATTTGGATTGAACGCTAGGTTCCTTCTTCCCATCCGCTGAGGTACTTGCTCTGCTCTGGGGTTAGAACATCTATTTTGATGCCCATCGCATCCAGCTTTAACCTGGCAACCTCCTCGTCCTGCGATCTTGGAATTTCGTAGACGCCCGGCTTCATTGCGTTTCCTTCGCTAGCAAGACGAAGGATCGATAGAAACTGGTTGGCGAAGCTCATGTCCATCACCTCACTTGGATGTCCTTCCGCCGCCGCAAGATTGACCAGTCTTCCTTCTGCCAAAAGGTAGAGTCGCTTGCCGTTTGGTAATGTATACTCCATATTATCCGGCCTAACCTCCCTCTTTTTTGATGCTAGACTCTCTAGATCTGAGGCTGAAACTTCGACGTTAAAATGGCCAGCGTTCGCCAAGATTGCACCCTCCTTCATTTTTGCAAAGTGTTCTTTTGTTATCACGTCTTTGCAACCGGTCGCTGTGATGAAAACGTCCCCCAGGATAGCGGCATCTTCCATCGTCATCACCGTGAAACCATCCATCCTCGCCCGCAACGCTTTGATCGGATCAACTTCAGTAACTATGGCATTACCTCCTAGACCTTTAGCTCTTGAACTCAAACCCACGCCGCAGTGACCGTAACCCGAGATCACGATGTTTTTTCCGGCAAAAAGAACGTTGGTGGCGCGAATAACCCCGTCTATTGCGCTCTGGCCGGTTCCATAAACATTGTCAAAGTCCGATTTTGTTTCAGCGTCGTTTACCGCAATTATCGGATACCTGAGCTTGCCTTCGCTCGCCATGGATCTGATTCTATGGATGCCCGTAGTCGTTTCCTCCGTGCCTCCCCTAAGACTCTTGAGATATTCAGTGTGTTTCGTGTGAACAGTGAAGATAAGATCCCCGCCGTCGTCCAGAGTGAACTCGGGGTTTATCTTGAGGGTTTGCTCTATACACCAATAGTATTCCTCAGAAGAAAGACCTCTCCATGCAAAGATCTCGACGTTATTTGCATCTAGCGCCGCAGCTACGTCATCCTGCGTTGAAAGCGGGTTGCAGCCCGACCATGAAACCTGGGCGCCCGCGGCCTTGAAGGTTTCAACAAGAACAGCGGTTTCTTTCGTGACGTGAAGGCATCCTGCGATTTTGATTCCAGCTAGCGACTTTTTTTTGGAGTGGATCGATCTTAAGTTCATCAAAACGGGCATCCTTGATTCGGCCCACTCGATTTTCATTCGGCCGGCGGGGGCGAGCGATCTGTCTTTGATCTTGCTCAAAATCTCTAAACCAGATAGGCAGCTTTTGCCCTTGGTACATAAGATTTGAAGGAGCAGGTTACGATCTTTTTGTATAAACTGGACCTGTTGGGACACTCTACTTGACTTGGTTCTGAGCGTGATTTCTGCGGACTTTGACACAGAATGCACAATTCTTATGAACCGGGAAGCTCAATACTTAGTGTTCGGGCACTTTTAGCTTTTACAATTATTTGGATGGTGCTATTGCAATCATGTCGGATCTTGACGAAGAGATAGAGTCGGAGAGTCTCGAAGAAGAGGAAGAGAAGCAAGCCAACGAGGCAATTGATGAAGAAATAGAAGACGATAAGCCAAAACTGAAGAAAAATCAGTGGAACTCTCTTTCCCACTTCGGAGTCTCGTTTCCAGAGCCATACAAGTCAGATGCGAGAACGAACCAGATTAAGATAAAGGGCGAGACAATAACAATGGATCTGGCCCAAGAGGAAATGGCTGTCGCATGGGCCAAGAAAATAGGTACCCCGTATGTGGATGACCCAGTATTTCAGACAAATTTCCTTTCGGATTTCTTGAAACTATTTCCAGAAAGGTTCAGAGATTCAAGAATTTCGGAAATTATCTTTCCGACCCTTCCAGAGAAAGTAGAGCTGACAAAGGAACAAAAGAAGGCACTGGCAGCTGAGCGGAAAGAGAAGCGCCTCGCGCTCAAAGAAAAATTTGGATTTGCGACCGTTGATGGGGTGAGGACTGAGATTGCGAACTGGGTAGTGGAACCTCCTGGCCTATTTATGGGCAGAGGTCAGCATCCAATGCGCGGGCACTGGAAGCCGAAAATTCAAGAAGAAGACATCATTCTCAATATGGATGAATCGGCGATCGCTCCCCAGGGGAAATGGAAGATAATCCATGCTCCCGATTGCATGTGGATCGCCTGTTGGACTGACAAACTCTCTGGAAAGGTGAAGTACGTCTGGCTTCACGACTCATCAAGCATTAGACAGGCGAGAGATAAGAGCAAATACGACAAAGCGGTCGATCTCGAGAAAACGATTGACACTGTTAGAACATTCATTTCAAAATCGATGAGCTCAAAGGATTTGAAGATTCGGAGGATAGCCACCGCCTGCTTTCTAATTGACAAACTAACTATGAGGGTCGGCGATGAAAAGGATGAGGATGAGGCTGACACGGTCGGTGCTTCGACTCTCAGAGTTGAGCATCTGAAGTTTCGGGATAACGCAGTTGACTTCGATTTCTTTGGAAAGGACTACGTCCGCTGGCAGAAAACCTTGCAGGTAGAGCCGAGGGATCGCGTTGCCATTGAAAATCTGAAACTATTTACCAAAGGGAAGAAACCTGAAGATCTTATCTTTGATGGGGTGACATCCCGACACGTCAACGATTTCCTGAGCAAAGCTGCTCCGGGATTGACGGCCAAAGTGTTCAGGACATTCCATGCCACATCAGTTGTAAAATCGTATTTGAAAAAGCACAACAAGTTCGAAAAGGGAACCCCTGAGTTCAACAAGTTGTACGAGGCAAAACTTGCGAATCTCGAAGCCGCTGTCACTTGCAATCACAAAAGGACTCCTCCAAAGACTTTCGAGCAGTCATTACAAAAGAAAGAGGAGCGGCTGATCGAGATCCAAAATCAGATCGGTAAGACCGACAAGCAGAAGCTCAAACTTGCGGAGCGCGTGGAGAAGATGAGACGACAGGTCGAGCTAACAAAGATGACCCGAGACTATAATCTGAATACTTCACTTCGCAATTACATAGACCCGCGAGTTTACAAGACCTGGGCTGACAGAGTCGGTCTGGACTGGAAGCTGCTTTACACGACAACGCTCCGTAGAAAAATGGCTTGGGTTGATGGTGGAGAGGATAACGGAAAAAAAGTATCTGCGGAACAACCCATTGCACAAGAGGTAACGGTCTCTGTTAAGACCGGCAATAGCTGAATCAAATTTTAGAAAAGGTATTACTGTTCAAGGAGAAGAGAGGCGCCTAAATTAGCGCCGACTCAAGGATTGCACCAATTCTCCAGATTATGTGAACGCAGAATCAGCAGACAATTCCTGATCGATGTTTTCGCTGGATTGTGGATCCGACCGGTCAACGGTTTCAGTGTTGGTTTCGACACGCTGTTTTTCCCCAAGCAGGGCAAGAACTCGGTCCCAGTATTCTTTTGGAGTATCCTTCTCCAACTTTATGTTAATGATGGCTTGGATGGGATTCTTATCCTCAACCGCTTCTCCGAGTCGGATCTTCCGCTGCTGACTCTGTCGATTGAGAGAAGAATTACCAGGGATTCTTGCATCGCGGACTAGAGATCTAACTATAGGCCTGTCAACAGCCTTTACTGTCTGGACGACCGAGCTGTTGCCAGACTGCATTGAACTAGCTGATTTTTCATTGACAAAAGATCCTAGTTCAGGAGATATGGGATTTCCACTCTTTTCAGCAAGGTAAAGATAAAACTTTGAGGCGTTAATCGCTTTGTCCCGTGAAAACGCGTACTTTCTAATGAAGAAATTTACAAGATCATCGGAAACCGCTTTTTCCATTTTTACTTCGCTCTGTAGCTCTCGGTAAGCTTCTCTAGCTATCTCTTGGAAGGCTTTCTTTTGTTCGTCGCCTACCATATTCAGCATGGGAAGCAGTTTGGTTGGTTTGCCCTGCTCATCAATAACTCCCAAATACTTTAGCTGAGCGAGCAGCTTTCCCTCGTTACTAGGGGCAATCTGGCTCAGAAACGAAGCATCTATGACAGAAGGATTCTGTCTTTGAATTACGGCAAGAAATCTTTCGAACCAAAATCTAGATGTGTTCCGAGCGGGTGGATTTCTCTTGTTCTGCAAACCATTTGAAGAAGTCGCCGATGTCTTCGAATTCTCATCAAGAAAAGTTCCTTGCTCGTCTCCTACTCGCGATCCTTCTGCTTCAAGCTGGCTAATGGTCATTTTTGGAATCCTTACTGCAAAGTTACAGTAATTTATATCTTCCGCAGATCGATTTGAGCGGATTTCCGGTTCAAAGGTCATACATACATACCCGCCGCGAGCGTAGAGAAATTGGATGGAGCAAGTATTTCCTGAGCCCACCGTTGGCGGGTTAATTCAGCGGGAGGACGGACTGATTCTACTTTGCAGTTCGCACAAATGGCCCGGTCTTTACACAGTTCCGGGAGGCCACGTTGAACTGGGAGAAACCTGCGAAGACGCTCTCGTTAGAGAAATCAAAGAGGAAGTGGGTCTCAACATCACCGTGCTTGATCTAATTTCGATTCAGCAAGTGATTTATCCAAAGGAGTTCTGGAAGCGAGCTCATTTTATTTTCTTTGATTACCTTTGTAGAGTAGTGGGGGATCAGAAGCCTGTCGTGGACTCGAACGAAATTCAAAGTACAATATGGGCAAGTCCACAGGATGCTTTGAAACTAAATATAGATCGTTATCTTAAGCACTTTATAGGAAGGATACTTGATAAAGAGCACACGCCGTTCATTATCTCATGGATAAAGGAATCGTAAAGGAATCCCACTCAATAATGCAAGAAGGAACTCGAAAATCAATTGAAACAAGAATTATTTGACGACATCCTGGCTCTGGACGAGCCCAGATTCAAAGCTGCAATTGTCGGCCTGATATTGACAAAGGAAACAGAAAACGCCGTGCAATTGTTGAGCAAGAAGTTCAAAGTGAGAGCGCCGAGTTTGGATATAGGACACACGAAGGGCAAAAAGATCGCGCTCGCAGTATACTCCGTCTCGACCAATTCTATTTCATTCGCGGATCAAGAATATTTTTTCAATCCTTTCGTCGTACTCCACGAGATGTACCATTGCGTAAGATCTAGATCTGGGGAGCATCGTGGAACCGAAAAAAACGCAGACCGTTTTGCTTTGGATTATATTGAGAATTATCAAAAAGTTGAACTCGCCTCAAGTTTCGATTTATCATCGATTCCGATGAGTGTAGACTAAAGTGAACTGGTATGCGATAATCGCGGTAGCGGGTATCGTCGTTCTTGCCGTAGCTGAGATATTGATTTCAGTGAAGAAATTGCAAATGAAAAGGCAATTTCTTGAAGAGCTCAATCACCAAGAGATGGAGAAAAGCGAACAATCGAAGACTCTCTCAGATGACTCAAAAGAATATTGAAAATGGTGCAACGGACTTTGCCTGACGCCACAGAGTTTGAATAACCTGACAATGTCCTCGCTTTCGTGGTTCACTCCAAAGAGCCTCCTCACCAATCCGAATTGGAGAACAAAGCTTGTCATCGAAAGACCCACCGCGGAAATGTGTCTTGCTTGTCGCGGGGCAAAACTACTTTGCGGGAAGCCAAAGTGCCCTATATTGACAAAAGCGGAAGGATTTGCCAAACACGCGCAGTCTTTTCTAAACTCGGATCTCATTCAGGGCTCGTCTCCGCCAGGAGTTTTCGTTGGAAGATTCGGTTATCCAAAGGTCTTCATCGGGCCAATGGTACCCGCGATTTACGGAGAAACTTCGCATCTAGACACGCCCGAATTATGGAGGGGAAAGTCAATCGAGGAGATCGTAGACTACAGATATAGTCTGGTTCGAGGTTGTTTCAGAGCGAATGTGTCAGATGCTCAGACGGGGTCAAGACTAGTAGATACGCTTCAAGAAGTTGCAATGTCGACCAAACCGGCGGACTCTGAGCTCTCGCTTGAGAAGAAACCAGTTAACAGAATTTCATTCAGTGAAAATAGCCAACCATTTGGACCAAGCGCACCGATGAAAGATTTCAGACCATCCGGAAATATCACCGTTGATCAAAGAATCGAAAAGGCGTTTTACGATAGCGATCTTAAAGCTGCTGACGCGATATTTTCACTTTACAGGCAGGGAGTCCTTTTTTCCAGACTCGAAAAGGCTTTTTCGGTAGGAGTATTCGGTGAGAAAAAGAAGAGAAAACTCGTCCCGACCAGATGGAGCATAACCGCCCTAGATAGCACGCTCTCGCTCAGACTGATGGATGAGATTAAGGATTACGAAACGATAGACGAGTACAGGGTTTTCGCAATGACTAACCTGGACAACGTTTACGTGGCGATACTTACTCCAGAAAAATGGAAGTTCGAGTGGATCGAAGCCTGGCATTCAGGAACGGCCTGGAACAAGTTCGGCTCAAAACCCGAAATGATCGGGGATTTTGAGGGATACTGGGGGAGAAAAACATACGCCAAACCTGGCGGCTGCTATTATTCAACGCGATTAGCCGTATCTGAGTATCTTTCACGGGTTAGAAAGCAGGCAGGAGCGATTATGTTGCGGGAAATCCATCCTGGTTACATACTCCCGGTTGGAGTCTGGAATGTTCGTGAGAGCATTCGTAGTCTCCTCTTGGGCGACTATAGGAGTTTCGACACATTCGGCCAAGCCTTGGAATTTGCTTGCTCGAACTTTCTAATTTCAAAGAAATACTGGATCGAAAACTCTGAACTATTGAAACAATCCATGCAACAGAAAAGAATAACTGATTTCTAATTTAGCGTTCATAAGTGCCAGAAAATCAAGCTAAGATAATGTTTCCACCTTCGAGAAGTCGTCTTCGTCAGACTGTCGGAGGAGACTTTCTGCAACTGATTCATTTTCAGAAGGAAGTTTAATTATCAAATTTGCAAAGATTGGATAACCAGAAAGCTTCAACTGCATCCCAAGATCCGATAGAAATCGCGGCGTGGCGTAGCCTCTCTGATACATACAAGATGGTCTATTCTTACATCATGTCAGATCTTAGGCAGTACGGACTGACTCCGCCTCAATACGCAGTTCTCCGTGCTATTGGAACATCTCGAACAAAGCAGCTGACAATGAGCGAAATCGGAAAAGAAATGACTGTCACTTTTGCAAACATTACAACGATCGTGGACAATCTGGAAAAACTCCAGCATGTGAAGCGCCTTCGAGATCCGAGTGATCGGAGGTTAGTGAAAGTTGAATTAACTGAGGCAGGCTCCAAACTCTACCACAAGATATTTCGATCGCACAGACGTGAGGTGGCCAAGCTAATGAAGATACTTGACAGAGATGAGTTGCAGAAGCTGATTGAATATACCGGGGCAATCAAGAAAAATACTTCCGCGAAGGCCCTTTCTTCGAAAGCGTAAAAACAAAAATCTTGACCCCGGGAGCTTCGAAAAATTCTCCAAGGGTCGATCCCGCAATTACCTATAGCTTACGTGCCCTTGTTGAACGACGCACAGATTTGGGCGCTACACTCTTAGAGCTTCTCTTTGTAGTCTTTCCGCCCTTTTTCTGAGCTACATAGCACTTTCTTGGAGTGTGCCTCTTTTTCTCATTATGGCGGTAGACTAGATACGTGTAATTCTTTCCACTCTTACCTTTTATAACAAATTTGTAGGGCTTCCACGCTTTCTTGCCACATTTTGGGCATATTGTTACCATTTTAGGGCAAGCACTTAGTGGGATGTCTTTGTAATATATTGTTTATCCCTCAAGCCAAAAAAAATTCGATTCGCAAAAGAAAAAGATTTGAATCTCAGGATTCCCACTCTCGATTTTCGAGATTGCCTAAATATTTCAAGAGAGATATCCAAGGCGCCTTTGCGCCTAAATTTATTCGGAATAAACAAGGGGCCGCACGAGAACAATTCGCCTAAATCTTCAATGATTCCATTCAATCCCCCAAAGACGCCTGAAAGAAGAATTCCCAATATCAGGAAAAATTCAGCCGCCGAGTTCAAACGACAACTTTAAACTTTAAATATCTGAAGAGCGCCTATTGAAAAATAGGACTAAATTAAGAGCCCCTGCATTACGTTTTGACAGACCGATAAAGACGATTTTTGAAGCTTAGACTTTAGCTCGGCAATCGTAGATTTTTTGGTTTGCCTCAATCAGAGGCTCCAACAATTGAAATGGAACGATTGCGCCGCCGTAAAAATGTGGCGGAGAATGCAAAAACAAGGGGCGAAGAAAAAAGCTTGGCTAAAGGAGCACCCAGACGCGTTTGCAATCTCGATTTTCCACTGCAATTGAATTTAGGCTGAAAAACAAAAGTGAAAACAGAAATTGCAAACAAATAGTGTGGAAGAAAGTAAGAAAACGTCTGAGAAGCCGACTTTAGGTTTCGACACTCTCAAGATATCGCCCGCAGTGCTGAAGAGCCTTAACGAAATTGGCTACAAGAGCATGTTCCCGATACAAGCGGAAGCAATACCTCCAATGCTTCTAGGGAAGGATGTCATTGGACAGGCGCACACCGGCTCGGGCAAAACAGCGGCATATGCTATACCAATCATTGAGAAGGTAGACGGTACTAAACCCTACGTTCAGTCGCTTGTGGTTGTCCCTACTAGGGAACTCGCCCTTCAGGTAACCGACGAATTCAACAAGATAGCTAGACATTCAAATGTAAAGGCATATTCGATTTATGGCGGTCAAGCGATAACGCCACAGATCGAGAGATTGCGAAAGAAGACCCCGCAGATAGTGGTTGCAACTCCTGGTCGTCTCATCGACCATTTAGAGCGTGGAACGATTGATCTGCAGGACGTTCGTTTCGTCGTCTTGGACGAGGCCGATCGGATGCTGGACATGGGATTCATAGAAGATGTGGATTACATAATGCGAAAGCTCCCGAACGATAGCCAGTCTGCGCTTTTCTCGGCTACTATGCCGAGTGAAATTGTCAGACTTTCTGACAAGTACATGAATAACCCGGTCGAGGTCCTGATCGACAGTGACGAGCTCTCACTTGACGAGATCGATCAATCATATGCAATCGTAGATGAGAGAAGCAAGTTCCAGGCGCTAGTGGAATATGTCAGGAAAAACGCAATATCTTCAGGAATAATATTTTGTGCTACGAAAATCAAAACGCAGAGGCTTGCTGAGCGGCTGCAGGTCCAGGGTTTTAGGGCAGCTCCGATCCACGGAGATCTTTCCCAGAACAGACGTGAGCACGCGATGCAGAACTTTAGGAACGGCCGGATTGATCTACTTGTTGCAACAGATGTTGCAGCCCGCGGGATTGATGTTCCAGCTGTGGGGCATGTAATCAATTATGACGTTCCGCAAGATCCGCTAACCTATTTCCATAGAATAGGGCGCACGGCAAGAGCCGGAAGGGCAGGAAAGGCAATCAGTCTAGTTTCGAATTCTGAATATCCGGACTTTAATCGCATTGCAGGAATGACCGAAGCAGAAATCAAACGTGTTTCAGACATTCTGCCACCAGGCTACAAAGCGCCTACAATGGATCAATCGCAACCTCCAAACAGGCGGTATGGGCAAAGGAGAGGGAACTCAAGACAGGGCGGTAGTAGGGATGGCAGGTTTCAGAGACGGGACAGGCCCGGCGGTGATAGGCCTCAGGGAAGAGGTGGATCATTTAGCTTCACTGAAAACACTGCAACCGGAGGATTTTCGGGACAAGGTGGAAGCAACCCAAGGCCACGTTTTGAACGCGAGAAAACTGGCGGGGACACTAGATTCAGTAGAGGGCCAAGACGAAAGCCCTCATATCGAAACTAGATTTTCTCCTAATCTTGGTCAGCACTTAAATATCGGAAAGTCAAATCCGGTGTCTTGGTTAGGCCGAAGTAAAAGTTGGCATTCGACGATCCAGTCGTAATCATTCTGATTCTCGCCGTTGTCGTTCTGATATTTGGGGCGAGTAGAATTCCCCAATTGGCAAGATCACTTGGTCAGGCTCGAAGGGAGTTCGAAAAGGGGTCGAAGGGTGATACTGCTTCAGTCTCTCAAGCAATGCCAACTGCCTCTGCCGCATCCCCGGATGACCCTCTCGTTCAGGCGGCCCAGCGAGAAGGAATTGATACTCAAGGAAAGACGAAGGAGCAAATCGCTTCAGAGCTTTCTTGGAAGTTAAACCGCAAGTAATCGCGCCAAGATATTTGTTGTCCTTATTACTACCGCAATAGGAGCTTATTTATTGCGGAAAGACCATGAATCTAGTCTCCCCAATGTCTGATGAAGTGCTGCGGGGAGGACTTTCACGCAGAATTTCTGTTTCCGTTTACGGCAAGAGCATTTCCGAATTAACAATCAATATTGGAAGAGCACTTTCCTCAGATCCCGGTTACATTGAACTCCGCTTAGATTATCTCCGTTCAATCGTCGGAAATATTTCGCGTCTTGAAAATCTGAAGCTCTTTCCAAATGGAATCTTTACCTTCCGAGCGAGAGCCGAGGGTGGCGTAAGTCGCGTGTCTGATGAAACACGCGAGGGGATTATTCTCGAAATTATTTCCAAAATCTTCCCGCCTATCATCGATATTGAAATACAAACGCTGAGCGCAAGACCCGAGATTTTCAATTCTCTTGAGTCGAAAAATACCAAGCTGATCGCATCTTCTCACGACTTTCAAAAAACCGAGAGTTTGCATGAGCTTGAAACTCTTGTACTGAAAGCCGTGAAGCACTATTCACCTTCTGTCGTGAAGGTAGTCCGGAAAGCAAATGAGTTCGACGACAATCTCAGAATGCTGTCGCTATACTCGCTAGCGGAAGAGATCAAGCCCACCAGACTAGTAGCTTTCTGCTCGGGTGCTCTGGGTGTATTTTCGCGGATCGCCTGTGTGAGTTATGGCAGTCCGTTTACTTTTGCTTCCCTGCCCGGATTGGGTACAGCCGCGGGGCAGCTCGATGTCGACTCTATGAAAACGATTCTGGATTCTTTGTCGGTGAATCAGAAATAACCTTGTCCCAGCCGCGAGAGTTATCCTCGAAACATACAAAACGCAGAAGAGTACTCTTGCTGGGATCTGGAATTTCAAAGTCGATCTCGCCGAAGATACACAACAAGGCGTTTCGAGAGCTCGGTTTGGATCTAGAGTACGACATTTGTGATATCAGCGAAGAAATGCTTGATTCGAAACTTGACGACCTGCTTGCGGACGAAAAAATCCTGGGGTTCAACGTAACGATTCCGTTCAAAGAAATCATAATCAAACGTATTAGCGAAATTGATCCGATCTCGAGAGTGGTTGGAGCGGTAAATCTGGTTGTCATTTCTCCTGATCGGAGGAAAATGTTTGGTTACAACACTGATGTTGATGGAGTTGTCGCCTCGCTGTCCAAACTTGGATTAATCGGACGCTCTCATCAGACCGCTGTCGTTTTGGGGGCTGGCGGCGCGGCGAGAGCTTGCATCTACGCGCTCATCAACAACGGATTCGAGATTATCCGAATCCTTAATCGTAACGAAAAGAGGGCGGCCAAGACTGTTTCCGATTTTAGTCTTCATTTTCCGACGAAAAATATTGAAGCTGCAGGCTTGACAAAAAATGAACTAGAAAAATCATTGCTTGGAGCTGATTTGCTTGTTAACACGATACCACTCGTCGCGGAGTTTCCGTTCGAATTGAGTTTTATTTCCTCCAGCAAGAACTTGAAATGCCTCGACCTGAACTATCGAAAAAACCCGCCAATTCTCAAGGCAGCGAAAAGGGATGGACTTGTCGCTATCGACGGATCTCTCATGCTCGTTGAACAGGCAGCGAGGTCCTTCGAAATTCTCACGGGAATCAGCGCTCCGAGAAAGACCATGATGCTAGCCGCCAAAAAAGCAGGCTAGTCAGTTTTTTCGATCGCGTCGATCCTTCGGCGGGCTTTCAAAAAGAACTCTACGAATTCGGATCGACTGTTGATCGATTTTTCTAGCTTTAGAAGCGAGTTCATAGCTCGCGATATCACGAGCTTTGAATTCGGATTAGATGACTGAATCTCGAAGTAAATCTCAGGATCTTCGCTCAGCACTCGTTGCGCTAGATCCAACATATGCAGGTAACTCGGACTGTTCAAAGACAGTATCTCCCGCGACAGCTTCCTCCCATCGGAGTCGATAACATCTGCAAACACCATTGCGAGAGCGTGAGGAAGTGTCAAGAATAAACCCATGAGCTCGTCGTGGGCGGACCAATCTAGAGTAAATATCGCACACTGGGGAAAGATACCTCTCAGAAAAGTCGTGTCTTTTGGAAAAGATTGTATGATCGAATTTGCTTCAAAAAATTGAGCCGATCCCCCAAACAGCGGATGGATAGAATACAACTTGATATTTTCAGTTAGAGCATCGTCTCCGAAGAGGCCCGAATCTTCCATGACCTTTTTCACAGATGAAATTTCAAGTAAGATCAAATCTTTGGGAGAATCGAGAGCTAGCTCAGAGAGTTGACGAACAATCGCCGGCGTTTTTGATATCGGGACTGACACAACGACAAGGTCTGCACCCGTTGCCTCCTCGATAGACTGTAAATGATCCACGCCGACTTTACGAGCTTTCCCCTTGGCTTTTCCTGGTATTTCATCGTACAAGCTTATCTTAACAGGGAACCCCCGAAAGTATCTTGCAAACCATGATCCCATTCTCCCGGCTCCGACGATCGCAATCGTTTTGATTTTTCTTACCTCAAGGAACTGCTTGATCTTCTCCCGATAGAGGTCGGATGATTGGGCTACCTTTGAATGTTTGATTAGGTCTTGAACAAGTGCTTGAGCGAGATCCTGGTCCAGACCGATCTTTCTCGCATATTCATCTGATTCTGAAAGGAGCTTCTCCTCTACTTCGAGATTGAAAATTTGTTCTCCTAGAATCGCTTTGTCTCTTGCGACTTGGAGCGAAACTTTTTGCCTCGCATTTGCTAGATCCAAGATCGACTTTGTGAGAACTTTGATTTCTTCTCTAGATCTCGAAAGAGACTGCTGGGCTGCGGAATTGACGTCTGAACTCTCTATCTTTTCTTGATTCAAAAGGCACAGTCTCTTCTTTCTCAATGACCTCTATCGGAGGACTCTAGGGATAAATCCACCCTTCAATGCGAGATCTGCAATAACACAAGCTGCCATGCTATCTACAACCGGCACTGCACGAGGCACGACAGTGGGATCGTGTCGCCCAGGAACTATCAGGTCGTTTTCTTGCATTGTCGTCACGTTCAAGGTTCTTTGCAAACTCGCGATCGAAGATGCTGGTTTGAAAGCAACTCTGAAAGTAATCGGCATACCTGTAGAAAGTCCTCCGAGAATTCCACCCGAATTGTTGGATCTCGTTACCACTCCGCCTTGCTCAGATTTCGAGTAAACGTCATTATTCTCGCTCCCCTTTCTCGTCGAGCCTGCAAAACCCGAACCGAACTCGATTCCCTTGACCGCCGGTATCGAAAAAATTGCCTTCGATAGTTCGGACTCTATCGAAGAGAAGATTGGCTCTCCAATTCCAACCGGCACGTTGTAAATGCTGCACTTCACTACTCCACCAAGCGAATCGCCAGATCCTCTTTCTCGGACAATAGCGGCTTTCATTTTCTCGGCAGAATCCAGATCCGGACACCTGACTTCATTCGAATATCTGAGTTTTTCTACCTGTTCTATTGTGAGACCGGAGACATCTGACTTTATCCCACCAAGCTCGTCCGTGTAAGCGACAATTTTGATTCCCAGATTATGGAATAGTAACTTTAGGGCAACTGATCCGGCCATGACGAATCCTGCTGTAATTCTACCCGAGAACCTGCCACCACCACGGTAATCGTTGTTCTTTGAATATTTGACGAGTGCGGGGTAATCTGCATGTCCTGGTCTGGGGGTATCGATGAATCTATCATAATCAGAACTTCGCTGATCGGAATTCCATATTATTAGGCAAATTGGAGCTCCGGTTGTTTTATTCTTGAATACTCCGGAAAGAATCTCCACCTTGTCCTGTTCCGATCTTTGAGTCGTGACTATCGACTGTCCCGGCTTACGTAGGTCTAGAAGCTGCTGGATTTCATTTTCCGAAATCTCGAGTCCAGCCGGGCAACCATCGATCACTACGCCCACGCACTTTCCGTGGCTCTCGCCGAAACAAGTGAAGGCGAAATTGCTCCCGAGTGTATTGGGCAGACTCAAGCTTCCAAAGCCTCCACAATTTTCGAATTTACTATTCTCACAGTACTCTTTTCATGACAAAGCTTTTGCAAATCAGCAATGAACGAAGGATAGGATTTTCGGACGCAATCTGGTTCCTCGATTTTTATTGTTCCGAACCTGCCGGAAAGGCCCGCGATTGTTAGCGCCATGAGCATCCTGTGGTCGCCCTCCGGGCTAATCAAGATAACATCTTCTTTTGACATCTTCGGGTGTGATGCCGACACCCGTAGTGCCGAGCCGTCCCACTCTGCTTCAATTCCTATCTTCATGAGCTCCCTACACAAGACGGCGATCCTGTCGCTTTCTTTGAATCTCAGATGTTCGATATTGCTAATTGATACCTTTGAGCCGGTGGCTGCTGCGATTCCAGCCACTGCGGGTACCAAGTCGGGAGAAGTCTTGAAATCTAATTGGATCTCTTTGTTAGTTCTGTTTTGTTTTTTGTATACTACGGAAATGTTACCATTTTCTTCATGGACTTCCGCACCAAACATCCGCGCTACTCGAACGATGACAGAATCGGGCTGAGGAAATTGTTTTCGCCCAGCGTTTGTCAGCCGGACCTGACCTTCGGCTGCAATCGCAGCGCCTATGATCGCGGCCGCGCTACTCATGTCGCCGGGTACAACGAACTTGTTCCCAGGAACTATTTGCCCTCCTGAAATCTTGAATGAGGAATACTTGCCCCCGCTGAATTTTGTCGTCCGGATCTTTAATCCAAAATCTCTCAAAACACGAATAGTGGCTTCTATGTACGGGGAGGAGACCTGTTTCTCAGGATTTTCAATTGAAATCGTAGTGTCACTATTTGCCTTGGTGCAAGAAATCATAAGAGAAGAAACAAATTGAGAAGAGACTGATCCGTCTACAACGCAACTTCCTCCATGAATTCCACCACCCTCGATCTGCAGTGGAAGCTTACCTTCCTCTCCAAGAGGTGTTACTTTAACGCCCAGCTTTGCAAGGGGCTGAAAAATAGATTCCATCGGACGATTAGATAGAGACTTGTTCCCAAAGATTTTCACGCGGGTGCCCGGCGGTGTGAGGGTGGAGAATGGTATCAGAAACCTGGCAGTAGTCCCTGACCCGCCGGCATTCAAGGTTATTTCACTTGACTTTGATGTACCGGATGAAACATGAAAACTCCCGCCCTGAGATTTGCTCTTTGTTATTTTCACACCTAAAGCAATTAGCGCGCTCAGTGAAGCTTGGATATCGTCGTTCACTTCGTTCCCGCAATTCGTGAGAGTAGAAGTTCCAAACGCAAGTGCGGATACAAACAATGCTCTGTGTAAGTAGCTCTTGCTTGCGGGCAATCTTATCGTTCCATTGAATCTTTTGGGGCGCCCGGATATTTGCAGGATTTTCTCGGAGATCGATGAGTTCATTTTTTCATCTCATCCCGGGTTTTGTAACTGACGCTGTAATCACCCCACAGCCTTTGTTCTCTTCGATCCACCGGCTTTCCACACGCCTCGAAATCTTACCGTTGGGGCAGATAGCCGCTACAGCCGGACCCTTGCCTGTAATCCCAGACGCGGAACTACCCTCGGATATTGCGGAAATGATCGGTTGTAATGAGTAACGATGAATGATTGAATGAATAATCGAGTTCACCAGCATCGCCTGGACAAAGATTCCCCTGTGAGCATAGTCCAAAGCTTCTCGACTCTCTTTATTGAACTTGTAATAATTATCAAGATTCAAACTACTCGTTAATTTTTTCTTGTTCGCTGGAACGAGTATTTTGACAATTGTGCCAATTTCATCTGGAAGAATTTCATGACGCAACAAACGAAACTTCAAGTTGTCCGAGAAAACAAGGCCTCCCAAAAGACCAGCTGCCGCATCATCAAAAGCGCCGGTTAAAGACGCTCCTGATTGAATCGAAGACTTGCAGCTCAGTTTCAGAATTTCCTGCAAAGAATCGCTCGCCTTGCTCTTTGAAAATAAGTCGAATATTGCTTTTGTCACCGCAACAGAAACAGCGCTTGAGCTTTTGAGGCCTATTGCGGTAGGGATCTTTGAATCGATCGACAAAGCCAGACCCAATCCCTTTGGTAGTTTAGCGTGAAGGTACTTTAACGAATTTTCTGCTGAAGTGGATACGAGACGGCTCCCGTCTGCGACCTCACTCCGGATACCTATCTTTGAATTCTCGGTACGATATAGCTCCGCTCTTACTGTACACGGGATGTCAATTCCAATCGTGGCTCCCTTTCCAGATGCAAATGCACTTACCACAGTAATCGCCGACCGGGATACGGCAGTGGCTTTGGATCGCATTATCTACTCAACTAAAGAACGTCGAGAGATTGGAGAATCAATTCCTTTGAAACTGGATCAGTAAATCCTGCACTTTCGCCCGAATGCATTCTGCCGATTTTTTCTGGTAAGCTCATCCTGATTGTGTTCGAAGTGTTCTTCTTATCGAGCATCGCGAACGACAGAATTTTCCTGCGGTTAACTGGTACCGTTATCTTGTATTTGGCCTTTATCTTGAGCAATAGTTCTTTTTGACGGATGTAATCACTTTCTTGAAAGATACCTAACTTGTTTGCAATCCATCCTTCACAAATCATGCCGATGATAACGCACCTCCCATGGGAAATCAGATAATGAGATGAAGATTCAATGGCGTGACCTATGGTGTGACCATAATTCAAGATCTTTCGCAGATTAACCTCTCGCTCGTCTTTCTCGACGACCTTCGCCTTGATTTCGCAAGTGCGCCGGACAAAACTCTTCAGTTTTTCAATTTCAAAGTAATCTTCAACGGAACGAGCGATCTCGTCGAACATTTCTCGATCTGCTATTATGCTCGACTTTACGATCTCTCCTAGTCCGTTTATGACTTCACTTTTCGGCAGAGTGTTCAAGACGGAGCTATCAACAAAAATTCCCGCAGGCTGAAAGAAAGTACCGATCTGGTTTTTGCCCCATCGCGTGTCAACGCCACACTTTCCGCCGATGCTGCTGTCGACCTGCGCTAATAGCGTCGTCGGGAATTGAAAGTATCTGATTCCCCGCTTGAAAATTGAGGCTACAAATCCAGTCAGATCTCCGACGACTCCTCCTCCTAGTGCCACAATTGCACTGCTGCGGTCTATTCCCAGATCGCTCATCTGGGCGGCAATATTCGAGGACGTAGTTAGACTCTTCACCCGCTCGCCATGCGGTATTGTGATGATACTGGTCTTCGACGCTTCAGACAGGTGCGTCAGCACACGTTTTCCATATAGCCTTCCCACTATGTCGTCAGTCACGATCGCGATCGAGCTTACTCCGCTAAAGAACTCGAGAGGAAGCCGATCTACGAGGTTATCCCCGAAGAGAATAGAGCACTTTTCGCTTCTTCCGGGAAAGTCGATCTCAAGCGCGGGCGGTGCCATTTCTAATGTCGCTTGAGAAAGGACTATCGCTGTCTCGGATCGTTTTGAAAACGAGATCCGAGACGTTAATGATCTTCTTTAATTCCTGCGGTAAAACAGCCTGCGCTCCATCGCTCAGAGCCTCCTGAGGACGGTCGTGTACTTCGATCATCAGACCGTGTGCGCCAGATGCTATGGCCGCCCGGCTCATAGGAAGTACCAGATCTCTTCGACCCGTTCCGTGGCTCGGATCAGCTATGACAGGGAAGGGTGTCTCCTTCCTCAAAACAGGTACAGCATTTAGATCTAGAGTAAACCGGGTTTGAAGCTTGAAAGATCCACCAAGCGGCATTATCCCTCTTTCACAGAGCAGGACATTGCGATTTCCGTTCGCGACTATTCGTTCCGCAAAACTGAGGTACTCATCAATCTGTGCGGAAAAGCCACGCTTGAAGAATATTGGTTTGCCAGTTCTCGCAGCTGCTTCGATCAGGTCTTGGTTGAACATGTTCCTCGCACCGATCTGTAGAACATCAGTGTGTCTTGCGACTAGTTCAACATCAACTTCGCTTCTTATTTCAGTCACAGTCGGCATCCCGAGATCTTTCCCAACGCTCTCCAGATGCTCCAATCCCTCGACCCCAAGTCCCTGAAAAGAGTGCACCGAGGTTCTGGGTTTGAACGCTCCGCCTCTACAGAATTGGCAAGGCGGTGAAGGATGCCGGCGCACACATTTTGAGCAGGGTCCCGCCATGTAGACGGGAGGGTTATCCTTTCCGATTGCGATACTGCCTACCTTTACCACAACGTCGTCCGGAATATAGCTCCTGCTGATTAACCTGTACGGCACCTGAATCCTAATCGCGTCAAAGACCCCGCCCATCGATTTTACTTGATCGAAGTCTACTTTTTTCTCGTCGCCTACGATTCCGATTACTGTTTGATATTCACCGGAAGAAACATCTGCCCTCAATCCGGAAGATTTTATTTTCTGAATGACCGCGTCGATCTCGTCCTTTGTCGCGCTGGGCTTCATCACAATACTCATGGCGTATTATCTCCGGCGAAAAGCAGATTCTTATGAAATCCTGCGACTGCGGATAAACTCGATGACTTTGAATTTCGTGGAAGAAGAGATACTATAGCCTGTTCTACACGCCCGACGAGGGCGAAAGATATTGGAAGGACATCACTATACACTTCTGTTTAGAGTAATGCAAGTTGCTTGAATCTGCGTATTTTAATGTGCTGGCAGGCTGCTAGAGCCTTGGAATGACTTTGCTCGAGAGAGTTATGATGGATTCTTCAACGTCCGGTCCAAACGGTTCGCAAAACGCTAATTGGTCCAAGTCCTGCGAAAGATATTCCCTGCACTTTTCCACGCAATCGCTTACGGTTCCTGTTGCGGTCAAAAGTTCGATCATTTTGTCGTCAACTAGCTTTGACGCGGAGCGCTCGTCACCGGCCTGAATGAATTGCGATATCCGCTCCTTAATGCTGACATCGATTCCGTGAGCCTCTGCCGTTTCATTGGTGAGCCAAGCGACTAGATAAGCGCAAGTTGGTCTAACAGCACGCTTCGCCTTTTCGCGATCGGAATCGACGGAAATAACGACAGAGTTTACAACTACGAAGTCTTCTCTCGCCCTTGAAGAGTAACCAAGTCCTAGGATTACGGGCTTCATATGTTCTTCAACATCATCCGGAATTCGGTCAGTTAAGATCACTCCGTCAGAAATTTCTCCCGCCATTTCAAGCCCCTTTACGGAACTTGTTCCGACATAGATCGGAATATTCTTTCGAGCCCTTGAAAGAGTAACTGACTCGATCGCAAAAGCATCTGTCTTCACAGTGACCTCTTTTCCCTTGAAGAGCTCTATGATGGATTCGATAGCTTCTCGCAGCTGATCGATCGTGCCCGATCTCTTAGTTATGCCAAACTTTGAAACATTCCATTTAGAGCCGACCCCGATCCCCACTATCGCTCGCTGACTGGTCGAACTTTTATTTTCCCTCGTCTTAATTCGGCTATGGGCTCCAAGATCCGATAACGCAAGAAAACTTGAAGCAATCGACGCCGGGTTTCGGGTGTAATAATTTAGGACAGAGCTACCAAATCTAATTTTTGAAGTCGAAGATGCTATTGCTGACAGAGTCACGATAGTGTCACCGTAAGGAGGAGATGGTCCTCCATCGGGAACCCAGATATTTGAAAAGCCCCGACGCTCGGCAAGAGATGCCAGCTTTACCGAGTATGATATTTGCCACGAGGGGTCAATTGAAATCCCGAACGTTTGTTGTCTGGAAAATTTGGGTCACCAAAACCTTCTCGCGTCCGTAAACCACTCGATTCGCATCGCGAGTGAAATCAAAATCATCATCACACCGATGTAAGCCGGAAAAATTCCAAACCAGAATTGAGGAGATGGTTCACCGCCGAATAGACCTCCGGCGATATACCATCCTCCAAATAGCAACAAAAAAATCCCTGAGATAACAAGTACAAATTTTGTAAATCTGTACAAAGCTCTTTTCTCGCCGAATTCAAGCGGTCTCAAGGCTTATCCTCGAACAATGTCCATCTCTCCAGTGCCAACAGATTCCAATCCCGGGTCTTCATCGGACTTTTTTGGTACCGGTCTTGGGTTGGGTATTCTTGCCTTGATTCTTTTTCTTGCTCGTTATCTGTTCTTGAATTTTGGCTTGTTTGCGATCAATAGTTGCTTTTCGTATGAACAAGACTCCGGCACCGATGAAAATAGCATCTGTTGTTATTTCGGTAAACGTGATTTGGAGGTAGAGCAGAAACAGAAAACCGAAAATAATCAAAAGTATTCCTCCAGCTATCTCGAGATAAAATCTCGCTGCCAAACTCAAATGAGCTCTTCTAGCCTGCTATGCACAGGCGCTTGATATTAACCCTGTGGCCGTTTCTTGAGATTTGATTTAGCTAGAACTACGCCGCGTTATCGTTCTGCTCTACTGCACGGATCGGAGATCCGGAAAGGATTTTCTGCCTCTCAATATTGTTGCTTGATAAATCCTGCTGTTCTTCAAAGACTGACTGCACGATCCGGCTGCGAAGTTTCTTGGTACCCTCACCTGTTTTTGCCGAAATGGAAATAGTAGGAAGGTCTTTGATTATCATGGTCTTTTCTGCCATCACGTCGTTTGAAATCAGATCGATTTTGTTCATTACACACAGAATTTTGACAGGGTTGATATGGAGCTGATCTAGGGTTTCCCTACAGCTCTGGTACTTGATCTCCACATCGTTCAGAGGCTCGCTGGCGTCTAAAACGAGCAAGATCAGGTCAGCGTAATTCAGCTCCTCAAGCGTGGATCTGAAAGCCTCAACCATGTATGTGGGTAGTCTGCTGATGAATCCGACAGTATCCGAAAGCAGTACTTTCTTTCCATTTACAGGCTCGAAACCCCGTGTGGTAGTCGTGAGTGTAGTAAAAAGCTTCGCAGATTCCTCCTTGTTCTCCGATACAAATCTGTTGAACAGCGTCGTCTTTCCGCTGCTAGTATACCCTGCAAGCGAGACAAACGGCATTTTCAATCTCTCACGCGAAGTTTTGAACAACTGGCGCCTTCGTCGAGCTTCTTCCAGCTTCTTCTGGATCAGTACCATTTGCCTCTTTAGCGCTCTAAATTTAATATCAACAGCGTACTCACCCATCCCCATGAAACCAGCCTGCTCGCCTTTCAGGGATAATCTGACGGCCTCGCGCGCTCTAGGGATCTCGTACTTCAGCTCTGCCAGTTTCACCTGGAGTTTTGCCTCAGTAGTGGAAGCGCGCTCGTTGAAGATGTCCAGAATCAGTCTTTCTCGGTCGATGACCTCCTGGTGGGAGAATTTTGCTAGATTGTGTGCTTGACCTGACGAAAGTCTCTCGTCGATGATGATCATTTGGGTCTTTTGATTCTCGGCTAGATCACGGATTTCCTCAGCCTTGCCGTTTCCCACTCCGTATTGTTGGTGAGTGAGGTTTTTCTGAACCAAAATATCCGTGATTCTATAACCGGCGGCTTGAACGAGGCCGATTGCTTCGTTCTTGATGAACTCATCCGGATATGTTACTAGGATTACTTTCTTGCCGCTGGGAGAAGAATAGCTGTCGACCTTACTCTTTATCGGAAGATTTGTATTCGACTCTTTTTTCTCATACCTTGGCAAAATTTACTCTTCCTCGTGTAGCCCAATATCTATCTGCGGCCTTGCAGTCGGGAAGTATAATGCTCTTTGGAAGTAAAAAATGCTTCCTTCCAAAGAAATTATCGGATCCTATTAGAGCAAGCTTTGCGAGAGATTTTGCTCTCGTCTCATCTGTAGATCTTGGTCCCTCGCCGCCTTTGCAACTGCTCCGTCCTTTTTCGCTTTGGCGACTCTAGTATTTCCCACAGCCTTCGATATCGCTTTCAATCCTGCGTCCGTTATCTCCACTTCGCTCTTGGTACTCATTACCAGGGTACCATTCATGCGCTTGATTGCCGCCCTAAGAAACGGGCTGGGAATAATTTTCCTTCCCCGCTGTAGAGGTGGTTCGACGATTTCTGCAATTTCCCAGATTCTCCTTGGAGACCTCTCGACAAGCGCAATCAAGATTTTCTGCATCCGTTCGTCGAGTTCGAGTTCGAT
>JABDCJ010000026.1:0-8326 GCA_013288145.1 Nitrososphaerota archaeon
TGTAAAGCACGTTCACTAGCGTCGAGATGACCGACGCATCGATTGTAAATGCCATTTCTTTTATCGAAGGGATGTATTGGACGTCCAAGCATATAGGGATTGCATATGGGAAGCCACCGCCACCGTGCGGTCAAAACTAGACCGCTCTAAATGAAATCGAACTATCGGAAGCAAAGGGTAATTGGGGAAATTCGAATCTCTCAGATATAGCCTGATTTCAAAAGGGTTTGACAGTAAGCCTCGCGAAATGAAACAATTTAGCATTATAATTCAATGAATCTTCAATGGATCCATGAAATTACAATTGAACGAATGGGCTCGCGTTTATTCCTATAGGGTGCCCATACTAAGAAAAATCAATTCTCAAGAAGAGCGGAAATTGAAATAGTTTAAGAAAGAGTTCGTGCCTTTGTTTGCCCAATCCTTGAAATTCACTACGATTATCGAGTCCGCCGAAGAGGGTGGATATGTCATCAAATGTATTGAGCTACCAGTAACGACTGAGGGTGAAACTAAAAAGGAAGCTCTAGCAAATCTGAAAGAAGCTGTCGAGGGATACATGGAAGTTAGAACTGAGTTGTCAGGCAAATCAAGATTCTACAATTCTTCAAATGACAAGAGACTCAATATTTCAGTGCAGCATCGATATCCTATTTCTTGAGGATTGGATAATTTTTCAAGATCTCATCATTGCTCCACCCATGGGCGATGAGATCTACGATAAACTCGACCGAAATTCGAGTTCCACGAATTATTGGTTTTCCTGCCGAGATTTTTTCATCCCGAGTTATTATAGACTTCCAGGACAATGGACCAACGTTCGTTCAAGACATGTGATGTCTTGCATGTTAATCTACCCCGGAAACCTTCAGAATTGAGAGCACGTTTACGACTAAATGTAATCGCATAAAGAAACCTTGATTCTTTCTCTGTAATAGGTTGCCACGTGATATAAGAGGAAGCTCAATTGAGAAAAGCTGAATGACTAGGTAGTGGGGCAGTCGAGCAAATTCATTAGGGCATTTCCAGAAATTATCCAAAATTGGAATATTTTAAAATCATTCCATGTTCGAATGGTACAAGCATAGAAAACAGAAATAATCAGATTTGCCCAATAATATCCTGGCCTGAACAAATGGTTACCTGCAATACTTTGCAGTACGGTTGTTTCACATCAGATCTACGTTCTATTCACGAGCTTTAACTCTAATATTTCTCCGCGAAATGAGAGCAAACCAAAATGACTTCGAAACTCAAGTATACGAAATATCTTTCCGTCCTGGTCCTCGTCGCGTTCGCATTCATTGCAAGCAGTAGCAATTTTGCAGTCGCTTCCTCGGCGGCGGGCTGTAACCTGACAAAGATCCATATCTCAGCAGGCACCATGGCCGCAAATACTGAAACGGTGATTATCACAGCCACTCCTTCGTGCTGGTCCGGCGCTGTTCAGGTGAATCAGGGCAACCAAGATCATAATATGATTACGGTGAATGTCGTAGCAGGTCACGGCACGGGAGTTGTGCAGAGGCAAGAAACTTCCGGGTCATGCGCTCAGTTCTGCATCCATCCCTACGCAACAAATCCGGGGATGCGTGGTAATAACATCCTAGTTCCGGCGAACTAGGTCAGCACCTACGTAGAAACAACGTAATCGTGCAGAAACTCTAGAAAAAAAGACCCCACTGCTCGTTTCAACACATGAGACGAGCTTCCTCTATTTTCTTTTTGAACTCGATTGGAATTGCCGGTGAACTTCGGTCTTCATTAGCGACTTTGAGACCCGGATTTTACTCCGGAGGGATCTCTGAGTAGATGGCTTTTAGATCGACGCCGTGCGATTTGTGATAGTAGTTGCTCACGAGATAGGTTACAAGCCCTGTCACGAAGATCACAACGAGGATCGAATCAGCCTGAAGCGTGGATGGACCTATCGCCGGAGTTGTGACAGACCAGTAAAAGTTCGCGACCATCAATGGTAAGGCGACGATGCCAACTATTGATAGCAAAGGGAGTTTCCATCGTCCACCCGGAAGGGAGGACACCAGATCTCGTTTCCTGAATGGAAGGACTATCGCAACTACGCTCACGACTATCCAGAGTAAGCTCCAGATTGTAACGGAGTTGAGGTAGAGGCCGAGCCACGGCGTGTAAGACGCTATAAACAAAAAGACTCCTGCAACGACGAAGTTGAGGACACTTGCTTTCAGCGGAAAGTGGAACCTCTCGTTAACGTCTGCAAGCCTCATCGGTAGAACCCTGTCGAACGAAAACGCGAAGACGTACCTCGTAGCTACGAGCAGGAAGGCTGCTGTGTTCCAGAAGATTGAGATGATCCAGGCTGCCTGAATCAGTATGACGATTATGGCGCTGGGATTCAGAGCGGTGAGAAAAAGCGGCATCCAAGGAGGCGCTGGCAGAGGGAATTTACCTCCGAGGAAAAATGACGCTTGGATGAAATCGTAACCCAGAATGTTGAGGCTCAGCAAGACGCCGATGATTGTAACAATCATTGAGAAAACGAGCGCGCCGAAAATACCGAAGAGCATGCTCCTCTTCACATTCTTGATTTCGCCAGCCGCCGCTGCCGAATAGTTGAATCCGTTGTAAACTAATACCGAGAGTGGGATGCTAGTTAGTGTTGGAGCTAGGGCCACCGGCGCAAACGACCATCCGGAGCTTTGAGCTTGACTGATGACTCCATTGTATGTTATGTTAGTACCAGCAAATCCGGTAAGCGCATTAACAAATTGTGTATGAGAGGAGGTCAAGAGAACTCCAAAGGAGGTCACAGTTCCGATCATGATTATTGCAAAGAGAGTGGTCTGAATTCGGCTGAAAGATTTTGGTCCAGGAAGTATGATCAGGGTTGAAACTCCGATCATCAATAAACCGATTAGAAATGCGCCCGTTGGCGTTCCGGCTTGGGCTGCGAGATTCAGCAATGAGGCATTGTTAGATATTGATCCAAAAGAAACTAGAGTAATCGGGATTATCAGGGTGCCAGTGAGGAAGCCATCTAACCCGACAATTGCAACTATTGAAATCCAGAGACCCCAGCCGGAAATGAAGCCAAGTATTGGATGTATAGTCCTTGAGATCCACACATAATCGCCACCTGATCTAGGCAGGACTCCCGCGATCAAGATGTAGATGAAACCCAGCGGTGCCATAATGAGAAATCCAAAGATCGCGGAAAGAACAAAATTCGCTCCCGGATCCGCACCGCTGATGAAACCGATGACTGAAGAATAACCGAATATTCCTGGTAACACAACAGCGGTGCCTATCATGAAAGCGTCGAATGCTGAAAACTCACGAACTAAACCGGTAGCGTCTCTTACGAACCTTACTGGCCTTTGCAACGCTCAGGGCAAACATTAGGCGGTATTTGAAGATTTATTGCAATAGCAAGCTTTAGCTGACCTAGCCTCATAGCGCTTCGGCAAGAAGGGGATCAATTATTCTGTACTTCCCCCGCTCATCCATCAGAATTTCAGCCTCAATCAGTGAATCTATGGTACTACTGATCGTTTTGTGATTGACCTCACCGGTCTTGAGCTGCGCTTCCATTCCTCGACTTATCTCAGTCCAAGAGCTTCCCAGGGATCCTGCAGACTTTATCGTCTTGAGGACAGCCGTGACATTTGATTTGTTTCTGCCCTTTAGGAAATTCTCGAGCTCGCTTAGCGCTATCTTTCCTCCCTCCCTTATCGTCCTTTCAAGTGAATCGTCATAATCTAGTCGGCGAATCCCATAGAAATTTCCAAACATGGTTAGCCAGCCGGCGATGCCATCGAGCTTTGATGTAACTTCTGTCAACTGGTCTTTTGATAGTGGCTCTACTTTGCATTGTTTCAACCCGGCAACCAGAAAAGCTTCTGAGGTTTCTCTTTGAAAAGGGTGAAGACGAATCTCAGCCGGAGGTCTTCCGTACATCGGCGAGTTTGAGCTAGCAGGTTCGAGCAGCGCCCTTATCAAACCGATTTGAGAGCCTGTGAAAATGAATTTGATATTATTATACGATGTAAATACGTTAGCTAGGAGTGCGAGTAATTGACCGGATACAGGCGCCAGAACCTGGACTTCATCAAGAGCTATGACGTAATTTTTGCCGGATCGATCGAGAGCGGAAAATAGGCTCAGGAGAGTTATTGTGGGCTTGGAAGCATCGCGTCCAAGGGTCAGACCGTCGGGACCTACATGTATCGTATTTACATTTGTCAGAAATTTTCTCAGTCTGCTTAAGATGTCCTGATTTGCGTTTATCACTTCGGCGAGACTTGCGAGCAGCCCGCGGATGCTCCTCGTTCCCCGAAGATTTAGATAAAGAGCCTCGTAATTTCTCTCTTTCCCCTTCTTTTTTCGAAGCTCAGTGAGAGCCACCTTTACAATACTCGTCTTCCCGGTCATTCGTGGCCCCAAGACAACTATCCAGTTTCCAAGACGGATAAGACGAAGCATTTCCGAGATTTCTGCGTCTCTTCCGAAGAACTCTTCCTTTCGTTCTTTTGGTCCCAAGTCGAAGAACATTATGTTACCCCCGTAACAAGGTTACCCCCGTAACATAAAAGTCTACAGTAACAGGAGTTAGGTTTCCTAGAAAGAACCCTTCTAAAAGAACCTTGAAATAGAGATAACAAGTGGCGGGACACGTTATGAATGAGAAAATCTCAATTGGAACAGTTATAGCCGGACCTGGAGAAAAAGTATCCGGATATCTTTCAATAGGTTACAAGCCGGCATCTGAATACTCTATCCCGCTTACCATAATTAATGGAATAAATGATGGTCCCATTCTTACGATCATCTCCGGTCAGCATGGAACCGAGTACGTTGGAATCTGCGCAGCCATTGAGATAATCCAAAGAGTAGATCCGAAAAAACTCTCGGGCGCAATCTTAGTCCTGCCCGTGGTTAACGCGGCGGGTTTTGAACAAAGATCGCGTCTTGCATTTCCAATAGAAGATGAATTCAGCGGCACGCGCAACATTAATCGAATTTGGCCGGGAGATCAAAACGGATCCCTCGCACACGTCACGATACACATGGTATTCAACAAGGTCGTGAAACGCGGACAATACCTGTTTGATATCCACGGAGGAGACATCTATGAATCCATCACTTCGTGCGTACTAGTACCGAAAATCGGATCGGAGGTTGATCCTGCTGTCCTTGGAATTGCAGAAGCAATAGGATTTGATACAATAATCGAGGTTCAGAATGCACGCGGCTACAGCATAACCGAAGCCGGTCTCGCTGGGATAACCTCATTCGCTGTTTCAGCCGGAGATTCAGGCAGGCTGGAGGAAAAGTTCGTGGAGGAACTCGTGGCTGGTTTGATGAACTCACTCAGGCATTTGAAGATGATCGAAGGAGCTGTTGAACTGCGAAAGAACTATCGTTTGGGTTACGAAGTTGTTAAGATCAAGTCGAGGACTGGCGGATTGTTTTATCAGAGAGTTCCGGTAGGGACGATAGTACAGAAGGGGCAGAAGATCGGCGAAATTATCTCAATGGACGGGAGGATCTTGGAGAGTGTTCATGCGGTTGAATCCGGACTATTGTTTGAATCATTTTGCAATCCGGCTGTTAATACAGGGGAAACATTGGGTGAGATCGCTCTTTTAAGATCCTGATTCAAAATTAACTAACGGGGGGGTTAGTTACTAACGGGGGCGTTAGTAAACTTCATCGCTAAATGGAGCACAAGCGTTCAACATCAAGGTTAACAGAATTCGATAGAAAAGGTGTTTTTGGAATGAAGCTAGATAATTCAAAGCAAGAATTTGAAACTGGGAAGAAACTTGTACCTGGAGGAGTAAATTCAGGTTTCAGGTACCGCGATCCTTTCCCGATTTACTTCAAGAGAGCCGAGGGTTCGCGAGTGTGGGATATTGATGATAATGAATACATTGATTTTCTGGTGGCAAACGGCGCGTGCATTCTCGGCCACAAAGATCCATTAGTTTTATGCGCAGTTCAGGAACAGCTCGAGACCGGATTAACGGTAGCTCTCGAAAGCGAGCTTAGCATTGAGGTTGCAAAACTGCTCCATGAAATGATCCCATCCGCCGAGTTCGTGAAGCTCTCGAATACAGGAACAGAGGCAGTCATGCACGCTTTCCAGATTGCACGGGGCTATACAGGCAAGAATGTCATAATCAAGACAGAGGGGAGCTATCACGGCTGGCAGGATGAAGCGAATCTCAGTGTCCATCCAGCTCTGCAGGGAAACAATAGTCCCGGCGAGACTTCATCAGCTGCTATACCGGAATCTGAAGGCTATGCACGATCCTCGCTTCAGAATACACTTGTAGTCCCTTACAACAATTCTGACGCCCTCGAAAAATGCATCATAGAGAATAAAGATCGCGTTGCTGCCCTAATTATCGAGCCTGTCGTCTTCAACTCCGGCTGCATTTTGCCAAAGGAAGGGTATCTTCAGGCGATTCGCGAGATAACCTCGAAGTACGGAGTTCTCTTGATCTTCGACGAAGTGATAACCGGATTTCGCGTTGCTCCCGGCGGTTCTCAGGAATATTACAAAGTGATTCCGGACATTTCGGTTTTTGGCAAGGCGATCGCGAACGGATTTCCCTTGAGTGCCGTTGTCGGATCGGAGGAAGTCATGCAGGTCACGACGCCAAAGACCGGCAAGGTGGGTTTTGCCGGAACTTACAATGGCAGTCAACCTTCCCTTGCTGCATCAAAGGCCTGCCTAAATCAGATCAAAGATGGAAGCGTGCAGAGAAAACTCTCTAAAGATTCACAAACTCTTCTCAAGCGATTTGAAGAGTCTGTAAGTCGAAGCGGGGTTAAAGCACGGCTACAGAGCTTGGCTGGGAAATTCCAGATATACTTTACAGATGAACCTGTGACGGACTATGCATCCGCGGCAAGGTCAGACAGGACAAAGTATGCATTGCTTTGTGATGCATTACTCTCGTCCGGAATGCTCTTTCATCAGTCGTACCTCTTCCACCATGGAGTATCGAAAGCGCACAGCGCGGAGGACGTCGACAAGTTATGCCAGAGTTTCGATATCATACTTCATGATATGAATCGAAATTGATCTGGCCTACGTAAACGTCACTGTGTTGATGAGCTTAGAGAATACTTCGTTTCACTCTCAAAGTTTGATTTCGCAATCGGAATGACTGTGCTAAGATTGAGAAGGACTAATTCGTCTATTACAGAGATATCCAGTTTGCTATTCTCCCACAGATAGAAATCCTTGAAATTTGGAGGAATATCAAAAATAATGCTTCGCTCATCTTTCTTAATCCCGACGTGAGCTTTGAAGAGTGCTTTGGATTCCCATTCTTGTTCTATTACTGGGGATACTCCAATAGAAGATCTGTTTAACGCATACAGGTGCACCGTGTCCTTCCAAACATCTGGATTCGGGAATACCTCTTTGTCGAGTTTGACCTCAGAATTATCGGTCTCTGAATACGTGAATGGGAAGACTTCTTTTGTCGATCTACCTCCCCTGAGGACACGTCTTACTCGGACAACCCCATTCTTTTCGAGTCTCCTTATGCTTCCATCAACCAGTCCTAGACTCGAATTGGCAAGTTTCTGAATTTCATAGAGGGACAATCCTGGAAATTTCTCAACAATTCCCTTGATTGTGGCATCGGTGGTGTGTCCAATCAGTTTTGGGCCTTGGTCGCTTTTAGTCTTAGATTGGCTCTGGTTACCACGCGTTTTCATACGGTCGCGCCGGCATCCTAAGTTCTATCGTTTGTCAGTTCTAAGATTGCCTTTCCCAAGCTTTCAAACCCACGTCGGACATGATCAGGTTCTCCGGGAAAAGAAATTCGGACGCAGCCCTCTCGTTCGAAGAATTCTCCCGGACTCAGAAAAATCCCAAATTCCTCGATGAGAGTTTTACACAAAGCAAATGAAGACATGGGCAAATTGAATCGAGGGAAACATATCGGTGCGCCGTCAGGCTCAACCCAGTCGAAATGCTCGATATTATTCTTGAAAAAATCTCTGGCAATCTGGAGATTTGTCTTCATCACATACGAAGCTCTATGATCAAACTTTGATTTGTTTTCAATGATTTTTGCGACTGCCCATGCGGGGAAAGGGCCGACGTTAATGCTAACCCATCGATTTACCGCCTGAATCTTCTGAATTAGCTCATCGTGTGCTATTATCCAGCCAACTTTCAAATCTCCCATGCCAAAGTACTTCGCCATAGTGTTCGTGGCTAAAACGTGGTCGCCGAGAGTACGCGCTAGCGGGGCTGGATTCTCGGCAAATTCTCGGAAAGTTTCATCGACTAGCATGAAGGTCCCGGTGCGAGAGGTGATCT
>JABDCJ010000026.1:8400-35508 GCA_013288145.1 Nitrososphaerota archaeon
TCTCTGCCAGTTTCTCCATGTCTCTCCGAGCCAGTTTCATTCCCGTGGGGTTGTTTGAATTTGTAAGAATGAGCATCTTTGTGTTCTTCGAGATTGCACTCTCCATTTCTCCGATGTCAAGTGCGAAAGAATTATCGAAATTTGTCTCCACTTTCTTTACCCTCGCTCCAAGAACCTTCGGTACCATGAATTCAGTTGGGTAATTCGGCATCGGAATTACCACTTCATCGTTTGGTTTCAAGAAGGTTGCAAAGATCAAAAATAGAGCCAGAGTGCAACCACCAGCTGCTGCTACTTCTTTCGAAGGGACATCATACGCTCTACCGATCGATTCCTCAAGCTTCAATGCTTTGTTTCGTTTGAACTCATCATAGGTAAGTTCGATACCCATGTCTTTCAGGCTGGGCGGGTCAAGACCTGTAGAAACTAAGTCATGCTTTGCTTTGGAAATGTTCTGAACGATCCAGTCTATGAGCTTAAAGTCCTCTTGAGCAGTGAACGACATGATCCAGATCCTCTCTAGTTGCTGGTTGGAGTACCTTCCTAAGATTGAAGCAGTAGAAAAGTTACACTGTCATCCAAAGGTGACAGTGTTCAGAATCGGACCCACTGCAGCTCCAGTAAACGCCGGATCTACCATAAATCCCTTGATGGTTCCCGTCTTCCATACAATGGAGCCTCCAGCAGGCAACCATGGATGCAATACACCAACCCACACATATGGCACGTCGTTGTAGATCTGTTTTTGCGCCGCGGTGCACAGATTTAGAATCTGGGTCAGGTTTCCAGTGTTGGTAAAGCTGTTGACACATTTTTGGACAACTGGATTGGAATAGTCAGCCCAGTTGATCGTCGCATTGTTCACAAAGGAGAACCAGGCGTCAGCTGGAGTTGGGAGATTCGGAGCATAGCCATTTCCTCCCAACGCCAACGAAAGTTGCGGCCTAAGATTAGGGCAAACACAGCCATACGCGGTGTAGTATTGCGAAGGAGTCTGAACCTCAATATTGACATTGATTCCAAGTTGCGCTAAATCGCCCTGGATGACCTGAGCAGCATTCAAACATCCTTGGCAGCCTGATAGAGTGGTCATGGCAAAGGTTGGGAACTTTGAAGTGTCGATTCCAGCGCTCTTCAGTATTTGCTGGGCCTCCGTTATGTTATACTGATAGGGAGTCAGGTTCCCCAGATTGTAGAACTGTCCGTAAGTAGGATACTCTGGACCAACAAACGGGACGAGATGCCCCAGGTAGGCTTTGACTGAGATATCTGTGAAATTAATTGCGTGCGAGATCGCCTGTCTGACCGCAGTAATATTGGTGGGATATCCCAGGACGTTCAGACCGAGAAAAACTATCGAGCCTATGAACGGAGGCGAGTTGTAGTAGGAGTATTGCGGGTTGTTGATCAGGTTCCAGTCGCTTTGCTGAATGTCCGCCATCTGAACCTTCCCTGATGAAAGATCTGTGTAGCGAGCGAGATCGTCCACGACCTGGTTGACCACGATGTTCTTGGCGTGTCCAGGGTCGAAAATCGGAACCACATTTAGTTGAGCAGCAGTCCAGTTAGCCGCCCAATAGTTAGGGTCTTGTTTCATTGTCACGTAGCTTTCACCGCCACCGACACCGGTTACAATGTAGGGGCCAGTTCCGGGCACCGGGGTTTGCTGGAAAGCAGAATTTAGAGCGGTCGGCGTTCCAAAGCCGCCATGTTGCAATACAAACTGCACGTCATAGCACTCCCCGTTGGCTACCACCTGAGTTCCGGGGAACCAGATGAAGGGAGAGCTGAGATGGAACACGAGCTGGTAGGGTCCGGTTGCATAAATCGGCCAAGAGGAGTTTTGCATCATAGCAAGTGCCTGTCCTGTTGGATTGATCAATCCGCTCTGATTCAGTAGGGCGATCGAAGCCGGGCCAAAGTGAACTGATGACATGTTGAAAACTGGATAGCCGAACATCCAGTTAGAAGAATTCGTAGATAGATAATAAAAGCCGTAATCTTCAGCCCAGACCTGATAGGCGTTGAATGCGTCTCCATTGGAAAAGTGAACATTGTTTCTTAGATTGAAAGTGTAAGTTGTGCCGTCTGGTGAAACGGTCCAGTTTAGCGCGAGACCAGGCAAATACTCGTTGAGATTCTTTGAGAATTCTGAGGTCTGATTTATCGTAACCAGCGGTTGATAAACCGCGTACTGTAGCCAGTAGTTCCAAGTCAGTCCGTTGTTAAGATCTAACGGAGAGGTGCCGCCGCTATTAGAACCAAAATAGGAATCATAAGTCAGAGTATTGATCGTAGAATTACCCGAGGTCGAGCTAGCACTGCTCGTCGTCGAGGAAGAACTAGACGATGAAGGGGTTGAAGAAGATGAGGAGCTACTACTCGATGATGAAGATTGGGAAGACGATGACGATGTGGGCGAAATTGTACTTGAAGAACTTGAGCTGGGAATACTGGACTGCGATGATGAGCTTGAACTAGAGCTGCTCGAACTTGAAGTAGTGGTTGTTGATGAGGTGCTCTGGGCAAGCAATGCGTAAGCTCCCCCGGCGATGATCACTACAATTATGACGACGATTATTGCAATACGGACAGTTGAAATTGCCCTTTTCAATGACAAATGTTAGTTCTAAATTTTCTCCCAACAGCCACGGATCTAATAAATCTTTGGCGATATTGCAATCCAAGATCTTACTTTGGAAACGCCTAAAGAAATGTTAGAGAACCGTTGTCATGATCCAAGAAAAATGCTACCGACTCTTTTACTCACTAAAAGCATATACGAGAACTGACAACTGACGGGATTCCTGATGAAGATCAAAGCTGTACAGACGTATATCGTCAGAGCATCGCTCAGAAATTATCTCCTTATCGAGCTTGAAACGGACTCCGGCATGGTTGGCCTAGGGGAAGCGACGGTCGAAGGCAGAGAGAAGACCGTTGAAGCCGCAGTAAAAGAAAACGCCCGGTATTTGGTCGGAAAAGATTCGCGCAATATCGAGGAACACTGGCAAGCGATGTACAAGGGAGCCTTTTGGAGAGGTGGTCCGATTTTGAATTCCGCAATCAGCGGGATAGAGATGGCGCTTTGGGATCTACTGGGCAAGGAACTTGGAGTACCTGTTCATCAGCTCCTTGGTGGTCGGTGCAGAAATAAAATTAGGGCATACACCTGGCCAGATGGAAACACGATTGAAGAAAAAATTGAGAGTGCGAAAAATTTCGTGCGAAACATGGGGTTTACTGCAATAAAATTTGCCCCCTATACATCTATTGAGGGCGATATGAACTCTGAATCTAACCTATCGAGGTCAGCGCTTGCTGATGCCGCGGAAAGAGTCAGGATGATGAGGGAAGCTCTTGGAGACGGAATCGATATTCTAGTAGATTTTCATGGTCGGCCGACTCTCCCAGAAACGACAAGACTTGCGCAAGAAATTGAAAAATATCATCCCTTTTTCATCGAAGAGCCACTCCCTCCAGAGAATATCGATGCAATGAGAATGGTTAGAGACTCGACAGCCATTCCGATCGCAACGGGAGAAAGGCTCTTCACGAAATTTGGCTTTAGAGAGCTGCTTGAGAAAAATGCCTGTCAAATCATTCAGCCGGACTTGTGCCATGCCGGCGGAATACTTGAAGGAAAGAAGATTGCCGCGATGGCTGAATGTTATTTCGTTCAGGTCGCTCCGCACAATCCGCTCAGTCCAGTATCGACTGCAGCTTGTCTGAATCTGGATTCTTGCATCCCCAATTTCTGCATCCAGGAGTGCGTCGTCGCCGATCTGGAGTACAAGAAAAGATTAATCAAGAATAGTCCGGAAATCCACGATGGGTATTTTTACGTACCCTCCAAACCCGGGCTTGGCGTGGAGCTGAACCATGATGCGATTAGTGAACGACCATACGAAGCCAGCGATCTTCCCAGAATGAGGAGGGAAGATGGAAGCGTTTCAGAATGGTGAGACAGTCAACCAGACGGAATACATCAAAATGAAAATCAAAGACCTCAAAGCGATTAATTTTCCTCCAGGTCTCCTCCTGCGAATTGAAACAGATGAAGGGATCTATGGATATAGTGAGGCATTTTGCCCTAAAGAGCATGTTCTCAGTCTGAAACCGCTGATCGTGGGGCAGGACCCGACAAACGTAGAAAATGTGATGAGGAGGATCCGACATAAGGGAGGCTTCAAACCCTGGGGCGCTGGAGCTAGCGGCATAGAGGTTGCCCTTTGGGACATTGCAAGTAAAGTCGCGGGATTGCCAGTTTACAAACTCCTTGGCGGAAAAGTGAGGGATGCAGTTCGCGTCTATTGCGATTGCGGTGCGGGAATTGAAGGTGATGGTCAAGACTATTCGATTGAAGGCTACGTCAGAAACGTAGAACGAAAGAAAAAGCAGCGAGAACATTTCTCGATTCTGAAATTCGATATCGGCTTCCATGGAAGCGAGGGAGGATTGCTCCAAAGTGCACCTAACAGGGTTTACGAGGCAGATAGAGATTATCCTACGCAGGGACACATGACAGAAGAGGGAATTGATTATCAGATCAAGGTCGTGGCGGCGCTCAAGGAATGTCTCGGCACGGAAATTGGACTTGCACTTGATTGTGGTCCAGGACTGAGTCTTCCATCAGCAACCATACTGGCGAAGAAATTGGAACAATTCAATCTCGCTTGGGCTGAGGACATGCTAACTGGAGATATGAACCCCTATGTAGATGCAGATTCTTACTTTGCACTCAGCTCCACTACCACAACTCCAACATTGACAGGAGAACAAATCTATCTGAGGCAGGGCTTTAGGGATCTCGTAGAAAAACGCGCCGTTGATTTTGTCTCGCCGGATATTTGTGATGCCGGAGGAATGATGGAGACAAAGTGGATAGGAGAGTTCGCGGATCTTTTTGGAATCTTAATTGCGCCGCATAACTACGGCCATGCTATCGAGTTTATGGCAAATGTGCACGTCGGAGCGGTGCTACCGAGAAATTTTGTAGCATTCGAATTTCATAGGTCGGATGAACCCTGGTGGATGGACATCATAAAGGGAGTCGAAAAGCCGCTGATCAAAGATGGACATGTTACAGTACCGGATACTCCGGGTCTTGGATTCGAACTAGACGAGAGAGCTGTAACGAAACATCTACCCGAGGGAGAGAGATTCTTCGAATGAATCTCTTCAAGAATTAGGGCGTAAGTACGATCCGGTTCGGGCTACCTTGCTGAGATCTAAGAATATCTACCGCTTTATCCGCTTCGGACAACTTCATTCGACTGGAGATCGATTTTGAAACATCAATTCGTTTCGCGCCCATAAGGCTTAGGACCGTCATCATCTGGCTTCGTGTGTGGTTGTTAACGGCCTTCAGGTGAGATCCCTTCCCAAGGAAATCCAGGGCGTCGATTTCGATCTTTGAGCCCGAAATACCAACCATCACCGCGGTTCCTCCAATTTTTGTCGAGCGAATCATTTGTTCGATAGTTGGCTTCAGTCCAATGTACTCGAACGCAACATCTACACCTTCACCATTCGTGAGTCTCCTGATTCCTTCCACCGGATCTTCCTCTCGAGAGTTGATTACATAGTCCGCACCGCTTTGTTTCGCTCTTTCCAGTTTGTTTTGATCAATGTCGACAACAATTATTGGAGATGCGCCAAAATATCTCGACCACTGTAACCCGTTGAAACCCACGCCGCCCATTCCGATTATGGCTACGCTATTTCCTGCCTTCACTTCACCCGCGAGATTTGCGTGAAAAGCTGTCACAACGGCGCAGCCAGCGAGAGCTGCCTCGGCAAACGGAACGTTATCCGGTAGTTTTAGAACAGATCTTGAATGGACAACCAGGTACTCGGCCCATGTTCCATCGAGATTGAATCCCAGATTCCGCTGCTTTATGCAAAGATTTTCTCTTCCGGTTACGCAATAGATGCACTCGCCGCAGACCTGGACGTAAAAAATTCCAACGCGATCGCCTTTTTTCACGTTCGTCACATCTTCGCCGACCTGTTCAACGATACCGGAGCCTTCGTGCCCCATGGTCACTGGAAGGTTATCAATAGCAAAGGTTCCCAAAATCATGTGGAGATCCGAGCGACAAACGCCAATTCCCTGGATTTTCACCAAAACATCGTTTCGACCTACCGATGGAATAGGGACGTCCTCAAGTGTTGCGTTATCCTTCCCTTTGTAAAACCTCGCTGCGAGCATTCGGAAGGAAAACCTCTCGTAACTTTACATAAGTCTTCCTTTAGTTAGGCGAAAAATTTCGCATAGACAGTTTTGATTCTAGAAACGTTACAGGATCTTGATTTCAAACTATTCATTTTTCAATTTCAATAATCATTGCAAATCGCGAAGATCCTTCCAGTGGTGTTTTGGCTGGAAGCCCAAAATTCTTTTTGCCTTGCGACAATCAAAAAGTGAGGAAGTTCCCTTGATTTCTTTTCTTACTTCGGAATCAGGAAAATATTCTTGAATCAAATCCATGCTGGGGATCTTCATGATAGTCGTGTCCGCGCCTATGTACATAGATTCGTGTCCATCGATCTCTGACTCCAAAGACAATCTGCACGCGGTAGCGGCGTCTCTAGCGTCTACAAATCCCCAGAGTGCCACCCTCCAGCTGCCAGGATCCTTCCAGATACCCGGGAGATATTTTAGATACAATTCGTCATTACCAATCCAGGTAAATCGGAGCGAAACGCAAGGAATCTCTGTCCTGCGAGTAAATGCAGCCGCGATCTCCTCCCCGACTAGCTTCGATAATCCGTAACAGTCCTGTGGTAAGTTAGGGTGGTTCTCATCGATGGGCAGATAGACTGGGGAGAATTTTCTGTATGCAAATCCAAAACCCAACACGTTGATACTGCTAGCCCAGACTACCCTTTTCAAATTCAAACATGCAGCAGCTTCGAAGACATTGAACGTACCCATAACGTTATTTCGGAAAACGACTTCGTTGGGATTGGCACCGGGAGCTCTGATCGCTCCGAGGTGAATTATGGCATCGGAACCGCTGATGCAGCCATAGATTTGTCCCAGGTCTGAAAGGTCTGCAACAATCTGTTTGTATGGAGCATCTTTAATGATCCTCTGATCGACGCTAACCACTTCGTATCCGTGTTCGATGAGGTCTCGAACAACGAACTGCCCGAGTTCGCCTGCCCCACCGGTGACGGTAACCTTCATTGTATCACGATCTTGAGGAAATTTGGTTGGCTTTCGGAACACGCCCACTCTATGTTAGGCGATGCAGTACTTGTCAAAACCCTCGGCGAAGGAATCTCCCCACCGTATTCATCGTCGAGAGTATAGGTCATGAGAGAGACACATAGACAACGATGATTCCGAACAATGGATTTGGAGCTTAACTTTACCAATAGAGAATCGGAGTCCTCCGGGTGTTACTTCAAGATATCGACTGGGCCGACTTTCTTCTTAACTCTACGAATTATTCCGCATTCTTTATAGAAATCACGACTTTTACTACTTCTTGGTTAAACCCTATACCGGCTCGAACTAGAGCGAATACCTCACGTAGGAAAACAAGAAATTATTTCTTTCTGTTCAGATAATCGTCGCCGTAACTTTGGCCATAATGGTACATCCTTGCAGGACTAGTAAGACCGCAACAGTACCCAACTAGAACTTATGTAGGCTAAGTCAATCTCTAATTTATTATCTAAAAGCCTGAAAAGAAAACAACCATAGGTGTTTCCTTCCCTGAAGCTAATATCCAAGAATGTGAACTAAACTCTTCGATGTTCGATATGGATCAAACAGACATTCTGTTTACAAGCGAGTCAATTGGACGACTTGAAATAAAGAACAGATTTGTTAGAGCAGCAACCGCTGAGAGGCTCGCGGACGACGAGGGAAAAGTAACCGGGAAGCTCGTGGACTTTCACGCCCGGCTGGCAGATGGCGGAGTTGGTCTGCAAATAATTGGGCACTCGTATATCGAGTATCGCGGAAAAGGACATCGATATCAGACTAGCATCGCAGACGACTCTTGCATGCCAGGGCTTACTCGGCTCGCTGACGCTGTTCATGCGAAGAATGGAACGATATCACTCGAGATCAATCACACTGGTGCCAAAAATAGCGTTAATCCTGAAGATGCCGTCGCTCCATCTGCGGTTATTGAACCTCAGACGGGAAATACACCAAGTGCTCTCAAGTCAGACGAGGTTTGGGAAATAATAAGATTCTATGGCGCTGCAGCTCGGAGGGCTCGTGAAACCGGTTTTGACAGCCTCCATGTACACGGAGCAAACGGTTATCTGATCACTCAGTTTGGGTCGCCATATTCAAACAGAAGGTCAGACGAGTGGGGCGGAAACGAGCTAAAGCGGAATCGATTCTTGATGGAAGTTTACAGGGAGGTAAGGAAGAATGTAGGAAGCGATTTCCCCATCACTTGGAAGTTAGGCGTAATCGATTATGTAACGGGAGGCGTAACCCTTGATGAAGTAGTAAATCGGGCGACGATCTTAGAATCCGAGGGGTTGGACGCTATCGAGATTAGCTGCGGCATCATGCCGCACGGTGAGAGCGCTTTGCAATATGTGGCGCTAAGCAAAACACGCGCGCTACGCGACCTAGTCATACCCAGACTGTATACGCCAGCCAGCGAAGAGGCATACTACAGACCGCAGGCAAGAGCTATAAAGAAGAAACTGAAAATACCTCTGATTTTGGTCGGAGGTATTCGTAGCACAGAGACCATGGTCGACGTTGTGAAGTCCGGTGATGCTGACTTTTTGTCCATGGCAAGACCTTTCATCAGAGAACCCGATATTGTGAAACAGATTCAAAACGGTCGTCACGGATTGGTAGACTGTACATCGTGCAATCTTTGTCGAGATATCGATGTTTTTGAATTGAGATGCTGGAGGAAGAACAAGATAATATTGATGAAGGGGCTTTATCTCAAGCACTTTAGCTAGGATAAGTTCTTCGCGTAATAACATCGTCATTCAGAATCGAATGTATGCGAAGAATTCCCAACTTTGATGGTTGTCTCAAGTCGGTGGATCTCCGATCTCCTCCAATGTTAAGCCAATCAGACCAAAGGCCAGAGACGTCAGAGTATTACGGGCCTGGGAAAATGATTCACCACGCGCCGGCATTCAAAACCATATTCCTTGGCAAGTCCCGGAACGATGAATTCAAAGTTCAGAACGACGAATAGTATCACAACATACGTAATCACTCGCTTTACAAGAAAGTGCATTTTATTATATCCTCTAGGAGCGCCATTATCTTATGGCTACCCCTACAAGATCACAGCTCTAATTTGATTTCTTTTCCCAGATTTTCATAATCTCGCTGGAGGAAGTGACGATAACCGATCTCTCCAGCCATTTCATTGCGTCCTTCATATAATCTTCCTTCATGCCACTTACTGCATCTCTAGGAATTACTACAAAATAATCTAAGAAAGTGGCTGTCCGAGCGACAGCGTCTATGCCGATCTCGAGGGCGACACCACAGGGAATGATTGTCCTGATCCGATTATTCTTTAGAACACTCTCAAAGTTAGTCCCGACGAAGGGATCACTTCTGTGCTTCATTATTCTAACCTCTGTCGGAAGTGGTTTTAGCTCATCAATGATCTCCCAACCCCAAGTGAACGGATTGCCCGTTTGGGGTAGTGGATTTTTTGGATCAGCGAAATCGGGTGTTTTTGATGTATAGCTCTTCCAAATAGCTATATCGGAGACATTTTGGTAATTGGGTTGGGCGGTGCTTTGAGTGTACATTACTTTCACACCTGCTTTTCTTGCGGATTCTCTGAGCTTGAGTAAAGTTCCGACTATCCTATCGCAGTTAAAGTGGCCACCTAAACGCTTTGACTGCTCGCTTTCTGGATTGCAGGGATTGTTTTGCATATCCTGTATATCCAAAACAGTGTGGCTTGGATCCAAAATTTCCTCTAACGTTTCAGGTATAGCTCGACCTCTGAATTCGATCAACGGACAAACATTCAACGAGAATTATATAAATTTTCCAAATTCTTAAACCAAAGAAAGCTTTCTGCAATTAGAAAAATTTTCAGTTTCACTTTCGTAACATTAATTTCAGAGGAAGAAACAAACATCAACTTTTCTCTCAAACTATTTTCTTGTGACTATCCTTAATCTCGAGTTCCTAGATCTTCTGATTTTATTACCCTCGTTTCTTTTTTCTTCTGCACCTCGAAACGTTCATCGAGCCAACTAATCGACTGAACGCTGCCACAATCCTTGCACGACACTCTCAAGCTGATTGGGCTTGATTTCTTCTCTCCTCCGAAGGGGAAATTCAGTGAACCGCAGCGAACGCAGTAAAAAAAAAGGACCTGAGGATTTGACAAATTCGAAATTATCAACTATAGCGACAATTACGAATTGAAATCAAACAGTCCTCAGATCATTTTCCCTTCGGACGACGCCGCATTGCGAGTACCGCAGCTGCCACTATTACGAGTATGACGACGATAGCCGCGATAACCAGATAACTGCTGGAGCTTGACACGGTTGTGCTGCTAGTAGAATTAACAACAGGGTTGGTAGAACTCGAACTCAAAGTGGCCGGGACAGAGCTTGTTGTAAGTGCGCTCGGCGTTGAAGATACACTCGTTGAAGAACCAGACGCAGTGCCATTCGTGGGTACTATTTCTGAATACTTTACGGGATCTTCAGCGGGGCCGAACCAGAACCATGAACTTGGATAAGTCGGCCAGTGAGTCCAGCGAGCAGTATTGATACCAGTCAGATAGTCGTAATTTGTTAGTTCTATCACCGGCAGATACGTCGCGCTAAGATTCTGGATGTTATCAATTGCTGTCTTCACTTGCGCCGGATCTGTGGTAGCCTGGATTATGCTGAGGTTGCCGTAATAGTTCGTATTAGCGCTTGGTGGCCACATCCAGTAATGCTGCACGATCGGAGGGTGGGTGTAAACGTCCCATCCAGGAAGCGCATCAGAAATAGCACTTGGAAAAACCGCTCCACCGGCATCGACCAATGTAATTTGCCCCGGAGCCAAACTAGTAAAGCCATCGATTACTCCTCGTTTCGCTCCGTTTACGTTTACGGTGAATCCCAACTTTTGAAGATTCTGCTGAATGACATTTCCTACAAGAACATCGATTGTCGTGTCGGTGTTCACCCACATTGATAACGTGACAGCAGTTCCATTCTGATAATGAAGAAGACCGTCTGATCCTTTTGTGACTCCTGAAGCGGCAAACAATTGAAGAGCTTTCGTTGTGTTGTAGCTGTATTGAGGCTGGTTCGCGTCATAGACGCTCGAAAATACACTCGGAACTGTTCCCTCGGCGTTATATGAGGTCTCTCCGTAGCCAAATTCTGCCTGCTGAACAATCTGACTCTGATTTACCGCGAATACTATTCCTTGCCTAAACTGCGTCTCATTGAAGGGGTAAAGAGTCGTGTTAAATTGCAGCGGAAGCATGTTTATGGCTTTTTCATCCACAATCTGAATGTTCGGATGAGATAGAAGTGTAGAAACAGAGCCCTGATCAATTGGCCCGTAATCAATCGAACCTGATACAAGAAGACTTGCCACGGTAGCGGTCGACTCTGGGAAAACCAGATCAAGCTCGCATGGTCTAGGTGTCGGTGTGAAATTAGGATTCCTAAGCAGTTTCATAGACGTGTCTCCTGTGTGATATCCGACCGGATAGAACGGACCAGACGTCGCGGTATTGTTAAGAAAGTTCGAATTTGGATTCTGGATCGCCTCTGCCGGATAAACGTCGACATAGACCTGTCCGCTAATCGTGAATAGGAATGCCGCGTCTGGTTTGGTCAAAGTGAATTGAACAGCACTACTATTTAGGGCAACTTCAGACTTGACCTCAGCGTGATCGCCAGTGAAATCGTAGCTCGCGTTGAATGCGAATTTGTTACCGTACGTAGTAAGGATATCCTGTGATGTTATGGGAGTACCATCAGCCCATTTCATTCCAGGTGCTACATTGACGGTCCACACTGTAGAATTCGCGTTCACGGTGTACCAGTCAAGGATGCTTTCATTGTAGTCCAAAGCGCCAGATGGTGCAAACGGAGGATACATGCTCTTGTAAAGCAAATAAGTGAGGCTTCCTCCTGCTCCGATAGGTGCACCGGCATATATCGAAGACAATGCGCTAATTGGTCCCCCGAGATATGCTCCTCTAAGAGTTAGGTTTGCAGGACAAGATGAAGTCTGAGCTCCCACATTCAAAATTGACAATCCTGTCGGAAAAGCCGTCAAGAGAAAAAGAGTAACCAAGACACAGACTTCGAATTTTCGTCTAAGCAAATTGACATGTGGCTCTATGATCTAATTTATTTAAAGTATTCTCAGGTTTTAACGATGCGAGAATAACTTCAGAAAACAGTGATATTCGTTAGCCGCCGCAAAAATATTTTTGCGGCGATCGTCCTAATTTGCGGAGAGCAAATCAGGCAACTAATTTCGTAACATATCCGAGGTGTAAAGTCTCGATCTTCCAAACCGGCTAGGGCATCTTGCATCTAGGAAGCCAGATCGTAATGGTCTAAACTACATGTCATCGTGCTGGGCGAGAATAAGCAGATAACCATTCATCTGGTAAATCTTCTCTACCATATGCGCACGCTCGCCCTTCAGCTCCCTGAGTAACGGAATTCCCATTTTTTCTATTCTTGATGCAGCCTCTTCAATGTTTTTCACTCGAAGGGTTGTCGCGCGAACTCCTTCTTTATCGAGTGTTGGGTTTGTCTGTTGAATCAAATCTAGATTCACACTCGGAGAAAACGCCTCTTTAATTTCAATGCCTCCCGGTAAAGTGTATTGTCTGACGGACTCGAACGTAGTGTCCAAAAGGTCACTGTAAAACTTGATGGATTTCTCTATGTCCTTCACGTTTAGAATTACGGTCTCAATTTTCCCACTTGGCATAACTCGTCGCTTACCTAAGATTCTATATAACTATTGATCGGATTCCATGTTATCTCTTCATAATTAGAGAATGTTCACAATTCCGAAATCGAAGAAAGGCAGGGATATATTATCACTCAAAAATCCCTTCAAATCTAGACTGAGGCCACGATTGCCCTAATCTTTTATCACAACGCTCGGATTGCTCGGGCTTTTTATCTCCCCGCCTTTCGAGTATCCATCCAAAGTCAAATCAAAAAAACAAACCTCAACGCCATCTGTTTTAGTTTGACCCTCTTCAGCTACTACCTGAGCGATCCTCTTGGCAATTCTTGCCTTAACCTCGGGAGCTCGCTTGTACATGTGAACGATTACAATGGGCATGGCAGGTCTGACACAATATGTCGTAATAAATTTTCTGTAGGGACAACAATTGAGGTGATAGTTAAAATGTAGGGATGAGTTGGCTTCGTATTATCACGAAGCTCACTCGATCTTTTCGTTCATCAATTTTCTAATTTTTGGTTGAGTTCGCGAAAATTTAGTTCAAATACATCTTCGCAAATCTCTGGGGAGCGTTATTATACTCCGCTAATAGTATGACAATTGATTGCATTTTGAACCGCAAACTCGCGTGAAGCATTAATCATCCGATGTAAAATGCTCCAGAGAATCAGTATCTCATTCATTACTTTGCTCGCAACTGTCTACATCGGATACATGTACAATGGTGCTATGATGCTCTTGATACCGTTGTTTGTCAAGAATCAGTTCAATGCATCATTCACTGATGTAGGATTAATCACTTCGTCCTTTGGTATCGCCCGCTTGTTTACCGATGTTCCCGCTGGAAGTCTATCGGATAATTTCGGAAAAAAGAGATGCATTATCTCGGGCTTACTTATTTTCTCTACCGGATCAATTGCCACGTATTTCGTAATCAATCCTTTGATCACGACCCTTGCTAGACTCGCTCAGGGCGTTGGAGGTGCACTATTCAGCGTCGGCGGATACAGCTTGTTGGCAGATTTTGCACCCGATGGAAAAAGGGGCAAATACTTCAGTTATTATTCACTAATGGTAAACCTTGGACTGATAACTGGCCCTCTGATTGCTGGATCTGTGGCAGAGATCTATGGATTATCCGCCCCGTTTGTCATATTGGGTGTGATAGGGCTCGGCGTTGCAGGGTTGGCCGCAGTGAAATTGAAAGAGCCTGTAAAAACAAAGAGAGTGGAACATTCGAATTCGTTAAGTTATTCCTCGGTACTGAAGCGAATCTTAACATCTAGGCAATACTTACTCCTCAACTTTGCAACCTTCGGCATATTCCTTACTTACGGTATTATTAGTACTGCGTTCCCTCTTTATGGTCAAAGATTTTTGGGACTATCTATCCAAAACATTGGTTTCATAACGACAATTTCGACTATACCAAACATGCTGAGTATTGTATGGAGCCTATTTGCCCTCGACAGATTCGGTAGAAAGCCCTCCTTGATAATAGGCTTCGTCCTGATCGCGATTTCTGGCCTGGGAATGATATTTTCGATTGATTATTTGTATATTGCAATGTTTTACGGTTTGTTCAGTTTTGGTGAAGGTATCGGTACGACTGCACAGGCCACGCTTGCTATTGACTTTGCAGAACCAGGAAGAAGGGGTCCATATCTCGGAGTCAATAGAATGTTCAACGACTTTGGAGGAATAATTGGTCCTATTGCGGCTGGCGTCCTCTTAGATGTTTCATTTCCGACATCTCCTTTTCTTGCAATCTCGCTAACTGGTTGCTTACTTGTTATCACTTCTTCATTGTTGAAGTTGGATCCTATTTTTTTTATGCGAGATATACATCATCATGAGGAGTGACTATTAAAAAATCTCAAAAATTGTTGGTCATTTTTTGTGACGAATGACCCATAGCAGCCTAAATCAAAAAAACAAACATAATAAATGCCAAGTTCAAAGCTTTGTGAGAATACTTATTGTCAGACATCAACTTCGGCATAGATTTGAGTAATAGAGGCCTCGTATTTCTTAAGGACGAGTACAAATTCGAGAATCTTCTGCAGATTGCCGAGTCAGCAGAAAGCGAGGGATGGTACTGCTTAACCCTTGGAGATGGTTTCATCGCGAAACCTCGATGGGATCCGATAATTCTACACTCCGCGATTGCGATGGTGACAAAGAAAATAAAGCTCGCAACGGCGACTCTCAATATCAACTATAGAGAACCCTTGCTTTTTGCCAGAGATTGGGCTGTGCTTGATAATATATCCCATGGTCGGACTGTCTTAGGACTGGGAGTAGGCAGTACTTCTCGTAGCTCGATTGGAGGGATCGAGGTCACGATAGATCGGGAGATGGAACTAGTCGGGAATGGTCGACACATACAGCGAAAGGGTTCGATGCTTGAAGAATGGATAATTTTGTGTCGCAAGCTTTGGACAGAGGATTTTGTTTCATTCCACGGAAAGAGCTTCAATTATGATGGTGTACGCATCGAACCAAAACCGTATCAGAAACCCAGTCCCCCGATCAAAATGGCGGCAGGCGTGGTAGATCTCAAGGATTTTGTCATTGATCGACTGGCGAGAGTTGCTGATGGTTGGCTAACGTCCTCAGTCGATGTTGAAAAATTTCAGAATACTTGGGCGAGAGTGAAAGAACGCCTGAAGGCGAATAAGAGGGATGTTAATCAATTCAGTGTTACATTCGAGGTCAGCGGTGTATTAGCTGAAGATCCAACGACAGTCAAGGCTGACATGTCAGCTTGGTATAAAGGATATTATGGTGTAGAAAGCGCGGAACAAGTGTCGCGTTTTGCAGTAGGTAACGCGAGTTATTGGATAAAGCAATTTACAAAATGGGCTGATGCCGGAGTGAATACTTTCTCACTACGAATTCCTAGCACCAAACTAGAAGATCAGGTCAAAGCGTTTTCCAAACAGGTCCTTCCAAGTTTCTAATAAAAGGGCGCCTAAATTTTCACAATTTACCTCCTTGGACTTGCCTTACACGAGTTGGACTAAGTTAGGAATGAAAACTTCCTAACTTTTCCAGCAGGAAATCAGCAGGGACTATCGTGAAGAACGAAGGATAATCTTTAGGGCGTTGGCTTCTTAGGTGGCATATCCGAGGTCATCACGCCTCCGATCGCCCACTGTTCGTGCTTGATCTCGCGAAAGATAACGTGCACTCCCGCTGGATTTGAGCCGCCCACTCTGGCAAGAGTCTCGGTGATTTCTTTTGCGATTTGTCTCTTCTGCTCGATTGATCGGCCATCAAAGAAATTTATTTCAACTACTGGCATGGTCTAAACGCCACTGCGTGCGTATTTAATGTCTTTCTTAGGATTCAATTGCTCCGGGATTCCATAGTATGAATTCGGATCTTCAGATGGATCTTCCTTGGAAAAACAAAGAACCCTTATATTCGACATTCGACCTTTTTACGTTGTGGCAGTTCGGTCTACTCCGTCTCCGACTTTGAGTAAGGAGATTATTTTGAATGTTAATGGGATGGAACACGAACTAATCGTAGAATCTCGGACCACACTCGCGGAAGCCCTAAGAATTAATCTTGGTCTGACCGGGACTAAGTTGGGATGTAATCGAGCTATGTGTGGCAGTTGCACAGTGATTGCAGATGGTCTACCAATTTTCTCATGCACGACCCTCGCCGTTGAAACTCAAGGCAAATCGATCCAGACTATTGAGGGACTGGAAAAAAATGGGAAACTTGATCCTCTTCAGGTTTCTTTCATTGAGGAGGACGCGGTACAGTGTGGCATATGCATCCCTGGAATGATCATGTCGTCGAAGGCATTGTTGGATAAATGTGATAATCCGACTGAAGAAGAAGTGATGGATGCGATAGCCGGAAATCTGTGTCGATGCGGTACGTACCCCAACACAATCAAAGCGGTTCTTGCAGCTGCAAAGATGGGATACGGACGGTAAAGTATGAAAAACAAGAATTTCTGGCAACGTTGAAGGAAGTCAAAAGCATAGAATTCTTCGGTTATCTTTTGGAGTCGAATATTCAGGGAGACAATTAGTTCTTGTCCGAAGTTATTCAAAAGCAGCAACGTGGACTTCCTGTAGAAGGCTGGGTTCCTAGTCGACTTCCAAGAGAGTTCACTCTTATTGGTAAACCCATTAATCGAAGAGATGCGAACTCAAAAGTAACAGGCGCGGCAAAATATGCGTCCGACATAAATATTCCGGGCATGCTTCATGCAAAGCTTCTACTGTGTCCGCACCCCCACGCGAAAATAAAGCGAATTGACACGAGCAAAGCGGAGTCTCTTCCAGGTGTTAGAGCTGTACTCTCGCTCAATAATTGCGAAGAATGGTATACCTACTGGTACATGCAAAAGCAGCCAGCGTTCCCCAGGGAAATTGCGTACGCAGGACAGGAAATCGCAGCTGTCGCCGCTGATGATGTCTCGACCGCAACGAAAGCTATCGAACTAATTGATGTTGAATACGAGATCCTTCCTGCCGCTATCGATCCGCGGGACGCTTTGAAGCTTGATGCTCCGCTAGTTCCGATTCTAGATGTTGAAGCTGAAAAAACCCGTTGCGGCAATGTGCACAGCGCCTCGGTTTATCAGCGCGGCGACTACCAACAAGGGTTTATGGAGTCCGATGTGATTGTAGAAGATGAATTTTTCCAGCCCGGACAGTTTCACACGGACATTGGAACTAGATCGTGTGTTGTAAATTGGGATGGAAAACTGCTTACGGTTCATGAATCGTCGCAGGGAGTCTGGAACATCAAGCTGCAACTTGCCAAGTCGCTCGGTATACCGGAGGATAAGATCAGGGTAATTGTGAAGTATCAAGCCGGTGGTTTTGGGTCAAAAGCAGGAGCTCAGAGGTTTGTGCACTTCGCTTCTAAGCTATCAATGATGACCCAGAAACCCGTTCGACTTGAGCTTAATCGTAGAGAAGAGTTCTTGCTCCACCCGCGTAGGTTCGGCACGAGGACATGGATCAAGATAGGAGCGAAAAAGGATGGAACTTTAGTTTCGCTTCAGATCCGAGGAGAAGTTGATTTGGGAGCGGGTAGTAGATATGGCGAATCTTCAGCGAGCATGATACTCCACCATGTCGCTGAGGCTTACAAATGTCCCAATATTTTTGTGGAAATAGCTGGAGTGTATACGAACACAATTCCTACGGGTCCTCAAAGAGGAGTCATGAATCCGGCGGGAGTTTTCCCAATGGAATCTATCGTAGATAGCCTTGCTAGAAAGCTTAGAATTGATCCCATCGAACTAAGAATGAAGAACTATGTCGTTACCGCCGACGCCAACACGAATACTCCCTATTCTTCAAAGCATTTGGATCAATGTGTTGATGCTGTTGCAAATGGAATAGACTGGCGAAGAAGGGACCAGCTTAGCAGAACAAACGCCGGACGTACGAAAAAGAGGGGGATAGGAATGGCCTGGTACGTCATGGAAAGAGCCGGGTACACTCCCTTCTTGGCAAAGGCGCAGATTATCATCCGGAAAAATGGTGAAGTTGAACTCAGGGCGGGGTTTGTAGACATAGGAACAGGGTCGTCGACGCTCATGGCAATGATAGCGGCTGAGGAGCTGGGCATAGATCTTGATGACCTAATTGTTCATTATGGCGATACCGAAGGCACGTTATACTCACCATCAAGTCACGGATCAAGAATAACGACAGAAATGGGACCCGCCGTTTTGCAGGCGGCGGCGCTAGCTAGGCAAGAAGTTTTCAAACTCGTAGGAGCTAAATTTGGTGTTAAAGTTGAGTCTCTCGCATCAGCCAATGGTAGAATATACGTGAAGTCCCATCCGAACATATGGATTTCTTTCAAGGATGCTTGCGCCCTGATGAGTGAAGAAGAAATTGTAACAACTGGGAGCAGAGCGCCAAACTCCGAGGATGAGGTATACAGGCAGTTTGGAGCCGAGGCGGCCGAAGTGGAGGTGGATGTGGAGACTGGGAATGTCAAAGTGGTTAGAATTGTATCAGCATATGATATAGGTAAGGCGCTAAATCCGAAGCTAGTCGAGTCTCAGTATTATGGGGCGATAACGATGGGATTGGGGATGAGCCTTTTTGAGGAGGGAGAGTTCGATGGCAAAACTGGTGTGTTACTTAACTGTGATACTCACCAGTACAGAATTCCCTGTGCGAAAGAGATGCCGAAGATTAATACCATAAACATCGAGAATAGCGATGAACACTATCCTTACTCTGGAAAGCCAGTTGGAGAGGCCCCTCTGCTCGGCATCCTTCCAGCTATTAGAAACGCGATATTGCACGCAACAGGGGTTGAGTTAAATAGTCTACCCATGACGCCGGATAAATTCTTGGATGCAATGCCGGTAGATGAACAAATAGCCATTGTTCATTAGTTATCACAACTCGTTTTCGTTTTTATGACCAACGTATCTTTGATGGATCATAATGCTAGAAAAATTCAAATCGGTTTCTGTATTTTCCCGAATACATGAATGCTAAATCAAAATTCGGCGTATATGTTCTCCCGTGGGGGAGCGAGCCAGCTTCCTTAGACCAGATAACTAAATTCGCAAAACTTGCCGAAGAGTGCGGATTTGATTCTATTCAAATTCCGACTCATCTGACATTACCGGAGGTTCATTTCTTCAAAGAATTTCCTAACAAGAACATGCTTGATTCTTTCATAATGGCTGGCGCGATCGCCAGCGTGACAAAGAGGATCAAAATTGGGGTCAATGCGAGTATTCTGCCGGCGCTCCATCCATTCATGTGGGCAAAATTCGTGTCGACTTTGGACGTCCTGACCAACGGAAGAGCAATCTTCGCAGGTACCGTAGGGTGGTGGAAGGATGATTTTCAAATTCCTGGTGTTGATATTCACAAGAGAGGTCAGATTACCGAAGAGGAGCTGAAAGCGATCAATTCTCTTTTTACAGATGAGACCGTTGACTTCAAGGGACGTTTTTATCAGTTCCAAGCTAGCCTAGAGCCAAAACCTGTGCAGAAACCTCGTCCCGTGACCTGGATCTCTGGAGGATCGGATCGAAGATCTATAGCTCGCGCTGCGAGATTTGCGGACTATTTCTGCACCGCCTCGCCCCCTATTCAAAATGCCAAACAGATTGCAACTATTCTAAGCGAAGAAACTCAAAAGGCGAGAACAGCCACCAAATTAGCAGTGTTTCACTTTGTTGGAATCACGACCGAGCAAGAAGCCGTGAAAAATGAGATTGTCCCAATATTCAACAAAATGGCAGGCCAAGCGTATTTGCATCCGCCATCGGAAGTCAGTGTTTCAGATTATATCATGAACAACTCGATTGCCGGTCTCCCTCAAGATTGCATTGATAGGATCAACGACTTTCAAGAGATCGGGACATCTTATTTTCTCACGGATTTCTACTACCATGGGCTGAAGAGCATCGAATACGGCATGAAACAAATGGAACTTTTTGGTGACAAAGTGCTGTCAAAACTCTGAGAACCAATAACGGTATAACGTGAACGCTTAGGAATTAGGCAGCATAGAAGGCTCAAATGTCGCCTAGTTTAGACTGCAAAAGAGGAAAGTCTTGAAGACAATCGTTCTGAAGATTGGAAATGAAGAGTTTTCTGCGAACCTGCATGATGATAGAGCACCCAAAACTGTGGAATCTTTGTTGAAATTGTTACCCTACCGGACCAAAGTCATACACGCAAGGTTCAGCGGCGAGGCAATCTGGGCACCCCTGCCCTCAGATTTCCCCGTGAATGTGCCGCTGGAGAATCAAACAAGCTATCCGTCAAAGGGCGAGCTCCTGTACTACCCAGGTTTCGTTAGCGAGAAGGAACTATTGATTCCTTATGGAGCTACAATTTTTTCCAGCAGGGTGGGTCTACTGCCCGGGAATCACTTTGCAACCATAGTCGATCAGCATGAAAAATTAGCAGAAATGGGAAAGAAAGTCCTGTGGGAAGGAGCAAAGGACATTTCGATCAGCCTCGGAAAAGATTGAAAAAATTCTGAAATAGCTGGCGCTTCATCGGCAAATACTCCGGAGAATTTTCTTCAATTGTCATCCCAGTGCAGAAGATTTGAGAATAAAGTTGTGCTTGTAACAGGATCGGCAAGAGGCATAGGGTTCGGGATCGCTAGGGCTTTTCTGAGCGAAGGCGCAAAAGTCGCCCTGAACGACGTTAATCCTGCAGCTCTTGAAAACGCTCGTAAAGAGCTGGCTAGTTCAGAAGAATCTGTTAGGGCTTATGTTTCCGATGTGTCAAATGCAGCTCAAGTAAAAACAATGGTGGAGGCGATCGTTCAAGACTTTGGGACAATTGATGTGCTGGTAAATAATGCAGGCGTAGCGACTCCCACTCCTTACCTTGATCTCGAAGAAAAGGAATGGGATCGGGTGATGACAATCAATCTAAAGGGGGCAGTCATCGTCTCTCAGCAAGTCTTGAGACACATGATAACCAAAAACTATGGAAAGATCGTAATGGTATCTAGTCTTTCCGGGAAGACGGGAGGAGTAGCTACAAGTATGCCCTACAGTGTATCAAAAGGTGGGCTGCTGGTTTTAATGCGCCAGCTGGCACGGGAATTCGGGAAATACAACATTACCTGTAACGCGGTTGCTCCTTCATTTGTTGACACGTCGTTGCTGAACGACCTGAAGCTGGATGGCAAAAAGGAAGAGCTAGCTTCGCTTAATGTGATAAGACGACTAGGTACCCCTGAAGATGTAGCCAATGGAGTTCTTTTCCTTGCTTCTGATGCATCTTCATTCATCACTGGCGAGACGATTAACGTGAACGGCGGCCGGCTTATGGACTAGTCCGACCGAATAGTGAATTACAGAGATGTTTTGAAATTTGACACAGATCTGGAGGACAAATCAACAATGTTAGAATGGTTCTTTCGATCATGAAGTTAGTCGAATAGAAACAATAGTGGTGCAGGGGACGGGATTAAAAATCCTCGGGTGTATACCCGTGCGAGACGACGGCCACATTATTTCGCAATAACCGGCCGATCCTCTGACTCTTTTCTGATTCGATGTTTTAGGACAGAAACGCCTATTCCTGAGAGTCCTCTTGGAGTCAAAGGAATTGGTGAAGCAGGGGACAATCGCTTCTCCTCCGGCAATTGTTGACGTAATGGAGGACGCTTTTTCTCAGGGCCGACATCATGATTGATGCTATGCCCTTGAGTCCGAATTTCATCTTCAACTTCGCCAGATCTAGAAGAGCAAGCCAAGGTAGTATTTTGCCTCGTGGCATTAGTTTAGATCTTGCTCGTCAAGCTATGTACATGAGTTGGGCAAAAACAAGTATTTTCAAAAATTTTGCAAGATAATTTTGGGATATCGTAGAATAACTTTTTACCCGCACCTTTGTTAATCGGATTATGAATTTTGGAAATTTTCCAGACTTAGTAGTTGCCACCGTAACTCCTTTCAAAGAGAACCATCCATACAAGGATGGAATTATTCAGCTGGTGGATTTTCTTTCGTCAGAGGGAATCGAGTCCTTCTTCGTATGCGGAACTACTGGCGAGGGAATGTTGATGAGTCTCAAAGATAGAAAATCTGCTGCCTCAATGTTTAGAGGGGCAACGAATAAGTCCGTTATTGTAAACGTCAGCGCCACCTCTTACGAAGATACTTTCGAACTTTGCGAGCATTCGCGAGAGCTTGGAGTTGAGGGAGTAGCCGTTCTTACTCCAGGATATTATGGCTATTCTCCTTCCGAATATGTTTCATATTTCTCATCGATTGCGAGAACATTCGATTTGCCTCTTTTTGTTTATTCAAATCCCGACATAACTAATGTCAAGCTAAGCGTGAAGATTCTAAGCTCTATTTTTGAAAAATGCTCCGCTAATGTGGTGGGGATGAAGGATAGTAGCGGCGATATTCAATACTTGGGAAGTCTACTTCGAGCTTTGCCCAAAGAGAAAAAAGTGTACAATGGAATAGATTCCGTCTATCTACCAGCTCTGAGCTTGGGAGCTTTTGGTCAAGTATCCGGACTTGCAAATGTAGCTCCAGCTCATTTCGTCAGATTACGCGATTCTTGGAAACAAGGAAGGATGGACGAAGCATTGAACCTTCAGAATGAAATTTGCGCTATCCAATCTCTCTTGGGAGAATATCCCTTCCAAGGCATGAAAGAAGCTATCAAGCTAATGGGTGTTGATGTAGGAACTCCGAGATTTCCGGTCAATGAGCTAGCTGATAAATCCAAAGAAGAATTGAAGGATAGTTTGAGACGGATCCAACTTGTCCCCGCGTGATCTAGCAGAAATTTTGGATTTTCTAATAGATTCCTTGTCGCTCTAATCGATCGTTTGTTCCACTTTTTCCTCTTAAACCATAGACGGAATTGAATAGAAGGCTCTCGAGAATTAATCTCTCATCTTGCTTATCCAAATGTCACTGTGTTGGACATCGGGGCAAGAGCTTCTCAGCTCGAGACAGGATCTACATAGAAACTCTGCACCACACCCTTTTGCCATACGAGAGATCCATCGACGAGCCACAGTCTGTTTACACCTAGCCAGGCATACGGGGCGTCATTGTAAACTTGGGCTTGAGCGTCGTTACATAGACCTTCAACGTAAGTTGCGTTGGAACTGGCGGTAAAGGCATTGACGCAAGCTTGAACTGTAGGGTTAGAGTAGATCTTAAGAATTCAGATATAGATCGTCAAAAATTCATCGTCGCAGTCTCCGTGTACGTTATTTCTAACAGGTAACGAAATTGAGCCCAATACAAGAAGTTGGATTATACATTTTCATGGGAGTATTGGGATTTCTTCTGCCGTTAAGCCCTCTTTCTGCGGAAAGGAGCTATCGAGTAACGGGTGGTTTGAATAGGTTCGTTTCAGCACCTGGTCAGTACCTGGTGATATATCTCCTTGAAGGATTAGCATTTAGCGACCTCACGACAATTTTTTTCGCGTTTCTCTACGCCATAATCGCAGTTATACTTGCATTTTCATTAACTACGAATTTGGGCAAACTTCCAGTCAGGGGATCGGTTGTTCTAAATTCTGTCTTCATGAATGCCATCAATCTGCCCTTGCCGCTTCTGCAACTTCTCACGGGTTCGTCTCAATATGCGGCGTCCTATTCGGTGGGTTCGAGCTTAACCCAGATTATCTCCTCTAAAGCTCTTCAGAGTGCTACAAGTTCTCAAAAAGGAAGTGGGACCAAATTTGGCTTCGTGGATTTTGTCAGATTCGTCCCCTTAATGATGGTGGGTGTAGGTGCCATCCTCCATTACACGATATGGTTGAATGTCCAGAACGCTTCTCTTTCAAACATATTTGAAACACTCCTTACTTTCCTCCTGTCGCTGAATTTTCTATATTTTGGTGCCAGCCTTCAAAAATCAATTAAATCAGGAAGTTCCAAAGGTACTATGAAATTCAGGAAGCCGCTTATACTTGTAGGACTATTCAGAACAATCATTGGACCTCTAATTACTATCGGCTTAGCTTTGTTATTCTTTCTAAATAATTCTAATGCCTTCATCGAGCTTGTTTTTGTTGGGGCCATGCCCCCGGCGATTACAAATACAGTTCTTTCTGGCATTTATGGATTCGACGAGAGCTTTTCAGCAACATCAGCTTTGATCATGACTCCAGTGAATATTGTCGAAGCATTCTTGATTTTTTACTCGATCAAATTGTTATGAAATTTGGAATTGACGCCCGTTGCAAACTGGGAAGATCAAAAATTGATAAACTAGATTCTTATGTTGACAACAGATTTTTGAGCCTAAAAGATCGAATCGATCTCATGAAACCTCTAGAAAATGCTAAATAATTCTATTCTAATCGCTGTGAAGCGTGGAAATAAGGCCCTCATCCCGAATTGCGATTTCTAGAGTTCTGATTGCTGTTATTATTGTTCTTGTGATCATAGTTGCGGGAGTAGGTGTGTATCTTGCAACACCAAAGTCCTCGACCACCATTTCATCTTCCCAGACTTCGACCTCTTCTACCTCACAAACTTCTAGTCCTCAATTATCAACCTCCTCCTCTTCTTCTCAAAGCTTCTCAACGATCTCAACTTCAAGTAGCCCAAGCATTCAAAGTACGTCTTCGTTGACAAGTTCTCCAAGCGCAACGACTACTGCGACTTCAACATCAACGAAGGCTTCTAGTAACACACTAGTAATTGATGATGCGAATTGGCCCTCTAGCGATCTGAATCAGTTATTGGTCCTGGGAGAGCCCTGGCCTGCCTGGCTCTCTTACGACGTCTATCAACCCCTTTTGACAGTGAATGAGTCAGCGGAGTACGGGAGCGGAACGATACAGTATTTGCCGGGCCTCGTTGAAAACTGGACCGTTTCCTCAGACGGATTGAACTACTCTTTCAATCTCAGACAGGGCGTCACTTTCTCTGATGGCAATCCTTTCAATGCATACCAGGTGTGGCTGGAAATGTACGCCTTTTACTATCTTTCCGGTAATAGTTCGACTTGGCTTGAATCATATGACTTGTTCGACATGTTGCCGGTTCATTTTGGTGCCGCGACGATCGCCCTAATTAACCAGAGCGGGGGAGTTGTCAATCCCTCGCAGCAGTCCCTTTCGATTATGCAAAACAGCTCATGGCCGATCTACGTGACAAGCCCTAATTCAATCGTGTTCAGGCTTAGCACACCCTTCAACTATTTTCTGGGTACTCTAGTAGCATTTGAAGGACTCGTTTTCGACTGCCAGTACGTATTGATGAAAGGAGGATTCGGGACCGCTGCCCAAATAAATTCAAACTTCAACCAAGCTCCGATCCCGGGAACTGGCCCCTACGTAGTAGACAAGGTAGCGGAAGATAACTATGTCACTTTCAGTCAGAATCCGACCTATTGGGGAGATAATCTAACTCAGGGACAAATAGCTTTGCAACCATTGTTCGACCCCGGTCACGTAAAGAATGTGCTAGTGCAGTACAAGGCAGATGACGTTGCAAGATATGCGGATCTACAGTCAGGTGCTTCCGCGATCTCAATGATCGAATCTCAGGATTGGAACCTCGTCCTAGCAAATCCCGCCGAGTACAGTTACTACACGCTGCCACCTTGGGCTGGGCTAATTTCGATTATTGGGATAAACACGAATGTTTACCCTACGAACATAACCGATGTCAGGCAAGCGATCGTGCACGCAATCAACTACAGCGATGTCTCTGTAAAGGCGTTTCAGGGGAATTCTAGCCGATTCATGGGGCCGGAATATCCCGCGTGGAAGGATTTCTATGATCTCGGTGGTTTCATGCCGTACCAGTATAACATCACCTTGGCACGGCAATATTTGAGCGAGGCAAATATCTCGACCATGCCGACTCTTACGTTCAGGACCTTCGCTACATGTTCGTATTGCATCAACATCGCTCAAGTCCTTCAGTCCGACTTGGCGCAAATTGGGATTACAGTCAATATTCTCGCGCTTACGTCCTCTGCTATTTTTGCCCCGTTAGGCAGCTATAGTACAAACCTCCAGAACTCGCAACAGCTAGGAAATTTCTATTACACCAACTGGGCGCCTGCTGCCCTTACTCCTGCCGACTACTGGGTCACTTTCGTTAGCAACCAATCCCTATTCGGAAATTTCGCCGTTTATTACAAACCCGTAGTGCAGAATTGTGTGAGCTTGTTCACACAGAGCTCGAACACTTCGCTTATTCAAGCGGCTTGTGAACCCGCTCAGAAGCAGATATACAACGATGCGCCCTACATCTGGCTAGGAGTGAATACTCTCTGGTATCTTTCTGGCTCTATTGCATGGAAGACGGGTTCGATTAAAAGCTTCATCATAGATCCTGTTTGGAGCGGTCAGAATTCGCTTCCCGCTTTCAATACCGTGACGTTCGGCTAGCAAATCACTTCAAACGGGGCTATTCCACTTTTTTGCGTTTTCCATGATGACTCGTCGTGCGTTATGAAACGAAATCTTCTGAATATCTGACTTGCTGAAACCTCTTTCATTAAGTTCTGCCCAAAGGTTAGCAAATTTTGAGATGTTTTCCAAACCCAAAGGTTCATCCGAATTGAGCAATCCAAAGTAATCTGTTCCAATAGCAATAATGTCTATCCCAAACTTGTCCTTGAGGTATACCACATGATCTGCTAGAGATTTCACTGAAGGTCTTTTTGAAATTGTTGCATTTATGAGAGAAACTCCTATGAC